>JAKALU010000111.1 GCA_021824065.1 Nitrospirota bacterium | reverse complement strand
CCTAACACGTCTTTCAGATGCATCAAGGGATATCGCAAGGACAATAAATCCTTTATCCTTCAGGCTTATATACAGGTTATTTAGAGAAATCATCTCTTCCCTGCACGGACTGCAATATGTTGCCCAAAAGGCGAGGACAATCACTTTACCCTTAAATTCAGATAGTGCAACTTTTTTGCCATTAATATCTTTGAGTTCAAAATCAGGTGCATAGTTTCCAACAGTTGAACCTGTTGCATTATCCATTGCGTGGGATTGCCATGAAGATAAAAAGATCATTATAAAAATTATTAAGTAGTGGATGCGCTGCATTTTATTATTCTATATTATCCTATATTGTTCTAAAGGTTCTGGCAATCGTATGTAAAAAATGGGAGGGGCTAACGCCCCTCCCAAGGAGGGTTTAAAAAGCAGTCTCATAGAAGCAATCATTGCTTCGATGATGGGGAGGATAAGAAGTAATGTCTCCCTCCTTTGTAAGCACTAAAATCTCCAGCTTAAACCAAACTCATATGAATCTTCCTTAAGTTCCGAGGTAAGAGTAACATCAGGCCCGCCAGTGCCACCAAAATTATGTCCTGTCTCGGTTATAGTCTCTCCGAACGCATGTGTGTAACCAAGATTTACAGATACACTTTTGCTTAACTGATAGCCGATACCGAAAGTTAGATGCTTCTCTGCAATTGCAGGGAAACCGATAATCCTCAGGTATTCATAGCCGAAAGTCGTTGTGTTTTCACCCTGGACATTGGTAAGAGTGGCTGCGTCAAAACCATCATGTGTTTTAACAGGATTTTTCCCATAATTAAAGCCTGCTCTTAATGACCATGCAGGCAATGGTTTATACTGTATGCCGAGTCCATAAACCCACTGATTCTCCCAGTCAAAATCCTTATAGCCATCTGCGTCTGCCCAGTTAACCCATTTTGCATCAGTCTCTATCAATAGATTCTTTACCGGCTCAAATGCTATACCAAATCCAAGGGTCTGTGGCATTTCCAGTTTCAGATTATCTTTATCATAGTCCTCACCCATATCACTTGAGTCTCCATCACCGTTAAGGTCAGCATTAAAGTTATAGATATTTCTATGGGTAACTTTCTGAGGGGTTGTGTATGAAAGCCCTAAAGAAACAGGCCCGACCTTATAGATAGTTCCCAGCTGTAAGCCTGCTGCGTAACTGTGAGAAGTGCCTTGACCGAGGTCTAAGGCTGCATAGTCTACATGGATACTGGCTCCAACAGAAAGGTTGTCTGTGACGAGATAAGCGAGATTAGGCGCGAATTTCATCACCTGATACTGAGTGTAAACCGATCCTTCAGCGCCATTACCAGGGAAAAGGTCGAGTTTATCCCTGTAATCAACACCCATTCCAGACACACCATATCCAGCAAGGCCAAACCTCAATCTGGGATTTATTGGTGTAGATATTCCTATAGCAGGGATTATGTATGGTTTTGATTGGCTTTTGTCAGTAACATCCACACCCATTGCCGGCACCTGAACTCTTGCAGTTACAGTAGGCGAAAAGATAGTACCAGCAAAATTAAATTCTGAGCCAGGGCAATAGGGCCCAAAACACATGGCTGCAGGGTTAGCAAAGACCGCACTTATTGGATCTTGCGGAGCGGCAATACCGACACCGCCCATTGACCTCGATATTGGTCCTACACTCATGAGGTTGTCGCCATTGGTTGCGCCAGCTATACCTGCTACAACCAAACTCAACAACAAAACTGTCAATAGAAAAACAAACTTTTTCATTTAAACCTCCTTCCTAAATTTTGTTCCCTTAGCTATCTATACGACTAAGTTTTACTTCTCACCCCCTTTTTATTTGAGATTCGCTTTCACCATCTCAATGATTTCATCCTCTATCTGACCGGGCATTCCCATATTCTTCATAAATGCCCACTTGCCTGCATCTTCAAAATACACCTTCATCCTGTACATCTCATCGAGTATGACAACCTTTACCTTGCCGCCGTCCTTATAAACAATTATTTCTATCGGGAAAGCTGCGCCATGGTCAATCCCCGGGAATTTATAATAATCAGACGCTCGCTTCTCACCTGCGATCTTGAATGCCTTTCCTTCCATCTTTGCTTCGGTAACTCCAAAAATTATAGCACCATGAGAAGAAAGGTCAAGGGTGTAAATTAATTTCCAGTTTTTCTTGTTTTCGAGAATCCCCCTTTTAACATTCTCTGAAATCTTTTTAAATGTAGCATCAGAACCATCATGGGCTACATAAACCTCTTCTACTTTATCGAGGAAATCGCCGCCACCCATTCCTCCTACCCTTCCTTTGCTCCTGATCTCTCCTATCTGTTTCTTTACAATATTGCCTGGAACAGCCTTTGCAATTGCATCAACAATAGGATTAATCGCAGAAAGGGAAAGGTCATTCAGCCTTGTTTCATGGACGATGGTCTTGTTAATCGATGAGGGATTGACGACAGCAACGTTGATCCCTGTTTCATCTTCGTAGATTCCTGCCCTTAAGGGTAACGCAAAAGAGGCTTTTACACTATTTGATATGATAGATTTTGCATAGGCCGGCGAACTGAACACTATTACTCTTGAGCGAAACTTACAACCAGCAGGGACCCCAGAATTATAGGCTGCAAGAATTTCCCATCCTGAATTTTTTAAAGTGCCTTCAACTGCATTGCTTACTTCATCAAAACTGCCCTTTGCCTTTTCAACCACCTTCACATAAACACCGTATTCACTGGCAAAGCTCACTGATACAAACATGAGAAGTATCAGGAAACTAAATAGAAATATTTTGCGCCTCATACCTCACCCCTTTAGTTATTTAATTTTTTTAATAAAAAAGGTAAAGACATTGTCTTTTTCTTCAACCTCAAGCAGTTCATTACCTGTTCTCTTAACCATTGCAGTAATGTCTGCCTTTGCGCCTTTGTCTGTCGCCTCAACTAATAGAATCTGACCGCTTTGCATTGAGTCTATGGCTTTTTTTGTTTTTACCACAGGCATTGGACAGTTGAGTCCCTTACAGTCAAGGATTGTATTCGCTTGTGATCTGTCCATGTAATTTCACCTCTCTTCACTTTAATATGTCTCGCATTACAAAATTCTATGCCTCAAACAAACAGGCTTATGTCTGCATCAAGGGCAAAGTCAAGAAAGTCTCCTGCCCCTGCGACTTCTACACCCCCTACCAGATCGTCCTTATTAACACCCGTCATTTCTAATGTGGGGGTGCAAGCTATCATCCTGACTCCCGCTTCTATGCATGTATTGAGGAGTTCAGGTATGGTAGGCCAGTTAATTTTTTTGATCATGCTCTTCATCATCATTGTGGCCATCGGGGTCATGCCGGGCAGAACACCAAGGATGTTCGGAAACGGAATAGGAGATGGCATTGCAGGGTTTGCAATCGGGGCAACCTTAAGGGAGTGGTTTTTCTTCTTGTTAACTATATCCACACCATATAGCGTAAAGAATATTCCCACCTCTACATCCATTGCGGCAGCCGTTGAAGCAAGGATCAGAGGGGGGTAAGCCATGTCAAGTGTCCCCTTTGATGCGATGATCGCCATTCGTTTCTTTTTCTCTCCCATTTTACATACCTCCTTATGCTATAAATTTTATAACTACAACACCTGTTAGAATTTTATTACATTAAAAACCATATATCAAACATACTTGTAAATTTCCGTTTTAAGATTTTCAAATATCTCCTTTGCAAGGTTTCTGTCAATGAAAAGTGAAATTTGTTTGCTCACTTTCTCAGCAGCAAATATAAGACTGTCCTTATCGGTTGATGATTCCTCTATTACTGTTAATGCCCTTTTTAAAAAAATAGGGCTGGCAGTGTCAACAAGGCGCTCCTGGACAAATGTCTTTAAATTGGTTTTGATATCCATATCTCTTTTCTCCTTTTCACAAGCCTACCTCTTTTATTACATTGTAAAAGAGGTTGACGACTATCGCGACAAAGACAGCCCCGGCAAAAAATATGACTCCTACGATCAGCTGTTTGTACACATCGGGCAGCATCGGGAAGAAGGGTGTTGTAAAATATCCAACTGTAAAAAGACCTATCAGCAGGGAAAGGAATTTCCAGGTCGAACCCACGGTACCTCCTGGAATTTTTTTATTCAGACTGATAACCCTGAACAGTGCATAAATCATTACACAAATTGCGGAAATCGAAAGCACTAAAAATAAATCTTTTATCAGCATTTCTGTCATCATTAGCGCCCCCTAAAAAGTTTTTGCTTTATATATAACATCAATTGATAAATAAGTCAAGAACTTTTTTATATATGAAATTATGCAACTATATTTATCTAAATTTCAAATTTGAGATGATTTTGTAAGCACAATATTCGGGATGCAAATGTGATGTTCTGTTTCCTTGTTACAGCATTCTTCCGGGCAGGTTTTATTGAATTTCCTGGCCTTTGACAAGTTTTGTTATGGCCTCTTCAGTAATATCCCCTACGGTTTTCCTCGTTAGTTCTCCTTCGTCATAAAAGGTGATATAATTGTTATCATTTCGAAGTTTCTCCATCTCGCCTATATTTTCGGAAGCTCCTATCTCACCAAGTGCCCAGACAGCAAGGCCGCGCAGTGTTTGGTCAGGGTTGTTAAGATACGGGAGGATAACAGAAATCGCATCCTCGACAAGCCCGGCGCTAACCCCCCCTATCCTTCCAATTGCCCAGAGTACCCCGGCGCTCAGCATCTCTTCGTCAAGGAAAGATACTATTATCGGGGCAATATCCTGAAAAAGTTCTGAGTTGTTTCTCACTATCTCTCCAAGGATTTCAGGAGAGCTCCACCCAATGCCTCCTGACTCGTCTCTGATCATCCATAACAAGCGGCCTATAGTGTTTCTGACAAGATCGGGGTTTACTTTTGCTATTTCTTTTGTTACCTTGCCTATAGCCTCTATCGCATGCCAACAAACAAGACTCTGTTTATCGTACGTCAGTGAAATCAGAAGGTTAAGTATTCTTCTGTCACCAGAATATAATTTGATTAACTCATCATATTTTTTTTCTTCTAATAGTTTTCTTATCTTTTCTTTTGAGGTTATCACTGATCTGGTCCGAAAACATCTCTAAACCGGTCTAATTCCTAAGTAATCTCCACTGCCCCGTCATTTTTATTTTGTTTTCCTCTTGTTCTCTTCTTTTATGTCAATCATATCCCTCATGTTTATGAGATTATTTGTCAGTTCCCCCCATCCGAGCTTAAAGGTAGTATAATCAGGAGCGCCGGTCATTGCAGAGGCGTACCTGATGGAGTTCGAATAGAATAGCCATTGCCTTATCCACATCTGTTCAACCGGTTCATCAAAGGGATTGGTTTTGTCTTCTATTCCTTTTCCCCATGCCTCTTCCATAAGTTTTGTCGCTGCGAGGGTCATTTCATCGATCTCTTTTATAGTACTTTCAAGTTTTGCAAAATGACCGTTTACCCAGTCAGTGCTGTGGCAACCGGTGCAGACATTATGCATCTTGTCTAACCTTTTATCTTGTTCTGATTTATCGATAGTATATTCTAAGGCAACCTCTCCCGTGAAGGTAGTTGGTAATGGCAAACCATCCTTATTCTTAATTACCGTTGTATTCCCTGATCTGGGCTGGGGATGACTGTAGATAAGACCGAAAAGCCTGACCCATAGCCTTGAACCAAAGTCATGGGTCCTCTCCACAATCATATTACCATCAGGTGACACGAGAAGGCTGTTATGGCATGTCGCACAGGTTGGCGTTTTGAAGTCCTGACCAATCTTCCACGGGACATTGCTGAAATCCCAGGTACTACCTTTAGATGAATATATATTGCCATGCTTACTCTCTTCATATACATTCCATGCCGGCACATCTGGTTCGTGATGGCACTGGCCACAGGTATAGGGTTTCCTTGCAACCTCGATCAGGAAGCCATGTCTCGGATGGCAGGCTGTACACGCACCAAGACTGCCATCGGGATTCTCTCTCCCAACACCTTGATTGGGCCAGTTCGTAAGATCAGGCACTGATATCTCACCCATTTTTGTAAACACTTTCTTTATTCCCCTTACATCAACTTTTGTGCCATGACATCCGAGGCATGTCTCGTGCAGGGTCTCTTCAGAAGATTTTTCGGAAATTATTTTCCCCTTCTCTATCTTTTTGACGCCAGTAATAGTGCTCACCAATGTATGATAGACCGGGTTCTCCATAAGGTTCTTTATGGCATGTGCCTTTTTGCTTTCTGAGAATTGTTTAACCTCTACTGGATGACAGGTCTTGCAGTCATTCGGGGTGACAATCACGTTTATTCTGTAACCCATGTGCCCAAAATTATCTTTGTGTTTTTCCGGGTTCCGGCTGTGGCATTCGTAACACCCTACCACATATCCTGACAGCTCATCTGGAAAAATATCAGCGGAAACCCTCCTTTGAAGAGCAGGCTTTTTAAGGGCATCTGATGGGGTTGTTTTTGAATGTCTGCTCGAGAGCCAGTCCTGCACAATCCCGGGAGTAAACAGACTATGGCAGCCGATACACGCCTGCGTTTGAGGACTTAACTTAGCATCGGCTATTACAGCTTCTTCTTTTTCAGAAGCGATTATAACCTTCGGAAAAAGTAAAAATAAAATGACCACAAAAGGCGCAACAAATTTTATTGTAGATTGCATAATTACACCTTTTAGTCGATCTTCTTAAATGCCTGTTTCTTTGCTCCACATATCGGACACACGTCCGGAGGCTCGCCTTCTACAGTATTTCCACAGACCTGACATACATAATAGTCAACATCAGGATTTTTGCCGAGATTATCCAGCGCCTTTTTATAAAGACTGGCATGAATCTTTTCAACCTCACTGGCGAAATTAAAGCTCCTAAGCGCTCCTTCCTTTCCTTCGGCCTTAGCATCTTCGATCATCTTGGGGTACATTTTCTGAAATTCATAGGATTCGCCATTAATTGCTGCCCCAAGGTTTTCTTTTGTGCCTTTAATGACAGCGAGCTCTCTCAGATGATTGTGCGCATGAACTGTTTCAGCCTCTGCTGCGGCCCTGAATAACTTTGCTATTTGCTTATAGCCTTCCTCCTCTGCTTTCTTTGCAAAGGCAAGGTATTTTCTATTTGCCTGAGATTCTCCTGCAAATGCTTCCTGAAGATTTTTATCTGTCTTTGACATGGTCTCCTCCTATTTTAATGCCATATTAGAAAACAGGTTCTGCTTCCAATCGGATATGCAGGGCAATCACCTGTCTTGTCCTGACCGCAATTAATACTCTTCATCATTCTCGGTCAAATATCACAATAATGTCCCCTTCCGTGAGGTTCTACTGCCATCCCCGGAACCGTAGGTTAAAGACTACGGAGGGGTAATTTTCATCTCCCTTGTGCCGACTCGGCATGTGTATTTCATGAAAGATTTTTTCTTCCAATACAGCGTTACCACCCATATCGGCGATGACCACGCCCTTTCGTTGTTGCTCTGGATAACCCGCACATAATAGAAATCGCCCGATGTGTAGCTGCTGTCTGTCCAGCTGTAGTCTATGTAGCTTTGATTAAAGGTTTCTGTATGAACGGGGTTTGCCCCGTCGCCGTTCTTGATTATTTCTACCTTGGTAATATTTGCCCCATCTCCGGTGGCAACGATATTGAGAGTGGGGGTTTCTCCGCTGGACAATGCAACAACCGTTCCCATGCCGGAGCCATTGATCCGATCAGAAGTCATCTTTCCTAATGATCCATCATTTTCAGAATGGTCTGTAACAGCTACAAAGTTCAAACCGTTTGTTTTGGCATACTCACATGCCTTATCGACATGTTCAGTGGACGCTAAACCATGCAATTCTGAATCCTTTGAATAGTAAGTATGCACATGCAGGTCTCCCCAGTATATCTCTGCAAAGCCAACCACCGGAGAGACTAAAACGAATAAAACAAGCAACAATCTTATCATAACGCACCTCCTGTTTTTATGGGACGCATCCCGCATAATTGTCAATGTTGTCAGAATCTGTATAATCTACCCAGAATATACAGAGGGTCTTACCGTTGGATACAGCGGCATCACCCTGCATTGCCCTATTGGTTTCAATCTCGCTGTTAACCTCCTTCCATGAACTGCCATCCCAATATTTGGCAGCTATATAATAATCAGTGTTAGACCCAATAATGTACGGTGTAGAACCGATAAATTTGAGGTAAAGGCCAGAAGGATATATTCCCTTAACAATAGAATAGGCATCCGTTATCCATGTTGCATCATTTGCATTCCAGGCTGAAACATGGGTATCAGTTCCTATCCATGCTATGTATGGAATTCCGTCATGCAGTTTTAGCGAATAGTCATATACCCCGCCATCAGACGGGCTTATCCCATCTCCTAACTGAACCCACTTGTTGCCATCCCAATATTTCATAAGAAGAGACCTTGAATGGCTGGCC
>JAKALU010000110.1 GCA_021824065.1 Nitrospirota bacterium | reverse complement strand
CGATCTGGGTAATACCATTGGCAGTAAGCGCACCATCTCATTGCACCCTGATGGCAGAGGCTTCAAATAAGCTCTCTGAATTTCTGTTTCTTGAGAACATAGAGATGAAGATCCCTCAGATTTCTGTTGTGAGCAACGCAGATGCAATATTCCTGAGCACTGTTGATGGCATAAAAGCGTCTCTGGTAAAGCAGTTAAACAGTCCTGTTTTATGGGAAGACTCTGTCAAAGAAATTATTAAATCGGGAATCAATGTGTTCATAGAAGTAGGCCCCGGCAAGGTTCTTTCAGGCTTGATTAAGAGGATAGCACCTGAGGCAGTAATCTTTAATGTCGAAGACAGGGACAGCCTTGATAAGACACTTGAAGGGCTGAAGAATCTCCGGGCTTAGAAAACCCCACCCACCCTTGGTAAGGGGAGGATCGGAAGTACAATAGTGCGAAAGTATTGTATAATATCTTAGTCTGTGACTTTAAGGGCAGTAAAATTATCCGCAAGTTTTAAAGGAGTTACCTATGTTTAAAAACTACCGCAGATATCCGAGATATCCAATTTATGCAAAGGCCGTTATCACCCGCCTGAATAGTGGTTCGCAGGAAAGGCTCACCACACAGGTAAACAACATCTCTCAGGGAGGGATGGGGGTTTATACCCAAGAGCATATGAAGAAAAACACTCCTGTCTCTGTTAAACTCTTGTTTCACGGTATGGCGGCAGAGGACATCCTTGAAGGGAGAATTGCTTCGGTCTGTCCGCAGGAAAACGATTATTTCGTTGGCATAGCCTTTAACTTGGAAATTCCTTACGACCGCTTTGTCGAAATCGTCAGTATGGAGTGAACAATTCCAGGGTGCCTCAAATAAAAATTTAGCGGTTTCACTGTTAAGTTTTTTTGGAATTAGCGGTCTCTGGTGATATACTGGTGGTATGACAGTCTCATTATCCTATCTAAGGAGGTTTTCCATGAATGCATACACTTATATCCGGAATATCCGTGTATTGTTTTCTGCATCGGTCATTGTCTTTATCCTTGCGTTTGTTTTTACCTGCGATGGAGTATCCACAGCAGGGCAGTCGCCTGCTGACGGCGCTGCCACGGGATTCATGTCGCTTGACGGGGAGAAGATCGCCCTGCGTTATGCCTATGTTATGTCACAGCCCAATACATTCGACCCGAAGAAAATAGACATTGCTGTGCTGCTGACAGAGAAACCTATTCCTGAATCTGCCTTCAATGAGATCGAGGAACTCACGTATGCGACACGGAAACAGAAAAACTGGGTCTATTATGAAATCAATGAGAAGCAGGAGCCGATCCATGAGATGATTGATCACCCTGCTACCGGAGATAAGCGCCTCATCATGTCAGGCTTTACACACGCGAATTTCACTGCCAGAGCATTCGGCAAGGACCGGGTTGCCGGTATTTTCCAGACTGAAAAACCGGAAGATTTCATGGGCCGCGCATACGAGATTAAGGCGGAATTCAGTGGACTGGTGCGCCAGGCAAAGCTGCCTGAACCCCTTCCTGATGAAAAAACAGGCAAGCCGCTTCCGGCCGGAGGCGGGGAACCCGGGAAGGCATATAACGTATTTGTCAAGGCAATACGTGATAAAGACCTGACCACCCTGCGGAAGATGGCTCCCAGCCCGGATGAGGACGTCCCTGACAGCGAACTGAAGGAGATGCTCGAATTCATGGCTAAGACGACGCCAAAAAACCAGAAGATAACAAAAGGGTATATCAAGGGTGACCGGGCAGTACTGTATGTCACCGGCACACTCGAAGGCGAGACCCAGTACGGCACAATGGAGATGGTGCAGAAGGATGGGATATGGCTAATGAAGAACGAGAGCTGGAGCAATGTCCCGCCGAAGAAAAAGGGCAAATGACTGTTTTTTTTGAAAACTCTTAAATGACGGACAACGGCTTCACACTGTGTTGTTCTTTTAAGTTTTCTGCAAGCCGTTGTCTGTCTTATAATTCGATAATAAAACTGTCTCTCCGGTGAAAGTCCGGCTGCTGGCCGGAATGGGTCAACGCCCAGTAAGTTATCTCGCCGTTTATGGATCTAATGACAGCGCTGATGCCGATCTTTAAGGTATTATCTGCCGGAATGATCTTATCCAGATCAAGCTCCAGTGAAAGCCGCAAAGCGTCAGGTTGGCTCTGGATGCTAAACGGAAGAGATGTAATGGCCGGTTCCTCCTGCATACCCTGCCGATAGGCTTCGAAGCGATAGACATTCCAGTGCCCGGCTGGCGAGAGGTTGAATTCCCAATATCGGTCAGAATTTTTTAAACCGAGAAAGAACTCGAAACAGGTTTCTTCCCAGAGAGCGTTCCTGCGCATGCGTATGTCTGCCGGCGCAGGAATCACAAGTTCCGTTAAAGGGCCGAGGAGTGCATAGCTGATGGCAAGTATATTGGAAAGCCGGTCGATACTGCCTGTGATTTTTAAATCAGGCAGAAGGCCGGCTGATGAAAATGGCTTTAAGGAAAATCCCTGCTCGTTCATCTGATACCCTGTATGATGTTGCTAATGGTTTTCGCCTGTGATTCGATACTCTCTGTGAGCTTGAACTGGACAAGCGCCCTTGCAAGATTGTGTTCCGGACTTGTAACCTTGAAGTAAACATTGCCTTCCAAATAATCTGTAAAAAATCTCAGCCCAAGCTCGAAAGCTATCAGGCGGATCGAGTCGTACAGATATTCAAAGTCATTCTCAGTGAGGAACCCAATTGCCATTGAGAGATAACCTTGCAGGATGGTGCGGCAAAGGTCAATGTCGAAATGGACTATTTCCCATTGTTCGGTTTCTTCTCCCATGGGATTACAGCCAGAGCGAAGGCAATCGCCGATATCATAATGAACAAGACCGGGCTTGACTGTGTCAAGGTCAACAATGCTGATGGCCTGCCCTGTATCAATGTCCATCATAATGTTATTGACTTTTGGATCGCCATGAATCGTGCGAATGCGAAGTCTGCCCTGCGCTCTGGCATTCTCAAGGACGTGCGCCCATGCACTCCGCTCACACACAAATTGCAGGCAATAATTCACTTCCGGAGATTTGACCGCACTGTATTTCGCCAGGACCTCATCATAGTGCTGCAGATAGAGCGGTGTAATGTGAAACCCTTTTAGGGTATCGGCAAGCCTGTCAGGAGGCAGGTCACTGAGGAGATGGTGGAACATGCCGAGCGCATAACCGACTTCTCTTGCGTGCTCAATATCTTTGATAGTGTCGAAAGACCGAGAGTTATCTATAAAGCTGATTGCGCGCCAGAACGATCCGTCAGAGTCAAGCCAGTGGTCCCTGCCGCCCTTTGTCAAAAGCACGCTTGGAACCTCCCAGCGGCGGCCTGAGCTGAGGGACGTAGTTTGCAGGCGCTTGCGAATATGCTCGGTGGCCATGCGCATATTGAGCATGACAAGTTCGGGCTGTCGAAACACCTGCGTGTTGATGCGTTGCAGAATAAAGTGATTTTCCCCTTTTGTATCCATGGTTACCAGGAAGGTGTTATTGATATTGCCGTTCCCGAATTCCCGGATGTCAGTAATCCTGCCCGAAGGCTTGAATTGCTCTGCAACAGTAAAAAGATTACCCAGGGTTTTACCTCTTGTATTGAGATCCATCAGATATTCTATTGAAAAAAAGGCATCGTGGTCAAATGTACCCAATGTTCTATCTCCATAAAAAATCTGCTAATAAATCGTGTTAAAATGTGGCATGCCTCTGAAGAATAAAAAACAAATCATAAGCTGGTGTCTTTTTGATTTTGCTAATTCAAGTTATTCTGCTGTGATAAGCGCTGTTGTGTTCCCTGTATTTTATGCGAATCAGATTGTCGGCAATGAATCAGGGCTCGGTGATTTATGGTGGGGAAGGGTAATATCCTTAAGCATGGCTGTTGTTGTGCTCACATCTCCTTTTCTTGGCGGGATTGCGGATTTTGGCGGGATAAGGAAAAGGCTTCTTTTTGTATATACCCTGTTATGCATCTCAGCGGTCGCTTCATTTTCTCTAATCCTGAAGGGTATGATTATTGAGGGTTTTACCCTTGCAGCCCTTGCAAATATTGGTATGGAGGGAGGGCTTGTTTTTTACAATTCATTCCTTCCCGAGATAGCTGATAAGGAATATCAGGGAAGGGTATCTGCGTGGGGATATGGGGTTGGATATGCTGGTTCGATATTATCATTGCTTTTTGCTCTTCCGTTGATAAGCAGAGGTTATTTTAATCTGACATGGCTCATGGTTGCAGTCTTTTTCAGCATCTTTTCTATCCCTGCATTTTTATTCTTGCCAAGAGACAGAAAAGAAGGGATTGGAATAATACATTCAGCATCAAAGGGAATGAAATACACATGGAACACTTTCAAGAAAATATGGTCAGAAAAAGAACTGAGAAAGTTTTTAATTTCATATCTTATTTATGAAGACGGAGTAAATACAGTCATTGTATTTTCAAGCATCTTTGCTGCAACCACACTTGGCTTCAAGTCTCAGGAACTGGTAATACTTTATCTTTTAGTTCAGATTACAGCCTTAATAGGTGCTTTTATCATGGCAAGGCCAATAGATTTCTGGGGACCCAAAAAAGTTGTCTCCATGTCTTTATTGATGTGGACAATCGTATCTGTGCTCGCTTATCTTGCACAGACAAAATCCCAGTTCTGGCCTATCGCGATAATCGCAGGTCTTGGTCTCGGCACTATTCAGGCAGCGTCGAGGGCATTCTTTACCCAGTTTATACCGCCCGAGCATGAATCAGAATATTTCGGTGTATATTCAATGGTTGGGAAATCATCTGCAGTCTTCGGGCCTTTGATTTTTGGTTATATATCTTCAACCTTTGGAAGCCAGAGGTATGCGATACTGTCAGTCGCTTTGTTCTTTTTAATCGGTCTTGTAGGCATTCAATTTGTAAAAGGCGGCGGGCCGAATGTCAATGTTCCCAAATAGAGGTGAAATCTCTGAGGGCGTAGCCCGAGCCCGCCTTAGGCGGAGAACGAAAGGGTGATTTCTCTTATAATAAAATTACGGATACGTTAGCTGAAGTCTCTGAATGGCAAGCGACTTTCCGGTCTTCTCATCAATATCTATAACAACTGCTGCAAGAATGCCTTCACCTGATGCTGTCTCGAACTTCATGGGTATCTGCCTTAAGAAGCGCTCTATTATCTGGTCTTTTTCAATCCCTATTACTGAGACAGAGGGGCCTGTCATTCCTACATCTGTTATATATGCGGTTCCATTCTGGAGTATCTTTTCATCTGCGGTCTGAACATGGGTATGGGTGCCTATGACTGCGCTTACCTTTCCGTCAGCAAAGTAACCGAATGCTATTTTTTCAGATGTTGCCTCAGCATGAAAGTCTACAATAATTATCTTTGTTGATTCTTTGACCTTTTTTATTTCTTCTTCTCCTGTCCTGAACGGGCAGTCGATTGCTGACATGAATACCCTGCCTGAGATATTAATCACTCCGATTTTTGTGCCGTTGGAGAGCGTGTGAATTAAACTGCCGTAACCCGGGACTCCAGGAGGATAGTTTAATGGTCTGAGTATTCTATGCTCCTTTATGATATATGGAATGGCCTCTTTCTTATCCCATATGTGATTTCCGCTTGTGAGGATATGAACGCCGAGGCTGAATACTTCCTCTGCTGTTTTTTCTGTAATTCCAAAGCCTCCGGCAAGGTTCTCGCCATTTGCAATCACAAGGTCTATTTTGTATCTGTCTATAACATTGGGCAGAAGTCCCTTCAGGGTTTTTCTCCCTGCATTGCCGACTATGTCACCGATGAATAGAACTTTCATAAAAAATAGTTTGTTGAGTTTATAGAGTTTGTTGAGGTTATTGAGTGTTATATAAGAGAAATTTAATTAAAAACATAAAGAACGCAATGAACTCAATAAACACAATTAACTCAATTACTTCGCATACTCCACATATCTGGATTCTCTTATAACTGTAACCTTTATCTGGCCTGGATATGTCATCTCAGACTCTATTTTTTTTGCCAACTCTCTCGATATTATTGCTGATGTTTCATCTGTCACATCCTCGGGTTTAACAATTATTCTTATTTCTCTTCCTGCCTGTATTGCATAGCATTTTTCGACTCCCTTATATGACATTGCCAGTTGTTCGAGTTTCTCGAGCCGTTTCAGATAGCTCTCTATGCTCTCTCTTCTGACACCCGGCCTTGCAGCAGAAAGTGCATCAGCGGCTGCGACCAGAGCAGCCTCCGGGGTCAAGGGGTCTCCTTCCCCGTGATGAACTAATATTGAATTTATTACCTTCTGATTCTCGCCGAATTTCTTTGCGAGATTAGCTCCGATTTCCTGATGTGAGCCTTCAATCTCATGGTCTGCAGCCTTTCCTATATCGTGAAGGAGACCTGCCCTCTTGGCAAGTTTGACATCTACACCGAGTTCTCCTGCCATTATCCCTGCAAGATAGGCGACCTCTTTTGAGTGCTGCAACACGGGCTGGCCGTATGAGGTTCTGCATTTGAGTCTCCCGAGAAGTTTAATTATCTCAGGGTGTATTCCCGAAAGGCCCAGATCGAATACTGCTTTTTCGCCTTCCTCTCTGATATTTGTCTCAACTTCCCTTTTAACCTTCTCAACGATCTCCTCTATTCTTGTTGGATGTATTCTCCCATCTGCGATTAGTCTCTCGAGGGAAAGTCTCGCAATCTCCCTCCTTACCGGATCAAATGCCGAAAGCGTTACGAGTTCTGGTGTGTCATCAACAATCAGATCAACGCCTGTTGCTGCCTCAAGTGCACGGATATTCCTGCCCTCTCTCCCTATAATCCTCCCTTTCATTTCATCATTTGGGAGGCTTACTGCTGACGCCGTAGCATCTGCAACATATTCGCTTGCATATCTCTGGATAGCAAGGCTCATTGTCTCCTTAGCTTTTTTCTCAGCAATTTCCTTTGCCTCATCTTCTATCTTTTTTGCAAGTTTTGCAGCCTCAAAACGCGCTTCTTCCTCTACCCTTTTGAATAGCTCCTGCTTTGCCTCATCAGAGCTTATCCCTGAGATCTTTTCCAGTTGAATAGTCTGCTCCTTTATCAATTGGGTGCAGCGATTTTCCTTCTCATGTATTGCCCGCTCTTTTGAGTTATATTCCTTCTCTCGCCTGTTAAGTTCGTGTTCCCTCTTTTCTATCTGGTCAAGTTTTCGCTCTAATGTCTCTTCTTTCTGCCTGAGTCTTTTATCGAGATGGTTCAATTCTGAGCGTCTCTCTTTCAGGTCTTTTTCCACCTCTGATTTGGCCTGGTAGACGATGTCTTTTGCCTCAAGAGCAGCCTCTTTTTTTATGGTCTCCGCTTCTCTTTTTGCCTCATCAATAAGTTTTCCTCTTTCTTTTTCAAGTGTCAACCTGCGTGTTTTTAGAGAACTCCTGTATATGAGGCTCATGATTATACCAACTGCAACACCAATACCAACGGCAAGCAATATTAGATACCCTGCTGTATCAGTCATCGGACCTTATCCTCCTCATCTTTACTTAATCGTTCATATCCTTTTGCTGCAGGGGATTCGGATTATGATTTTGTTGCATAAGAGTCTATCTGATTCTTATGCGTTTCAGGCAGGAGTTATGGCTTTTAGTGTTTCTGTTAAGAAGCTGATGGAAGCGAATACCAGCAATAGACTTCCTGGTCTAAGTTTATCCTAAGGCTCTTGAAACCGAGCCTATAATCAAACCTCTTTATTTTATTTATATTTCCCCTCAGAAACATAATTTCCATTATAAAAGCCCGCCTGATTGTTGCTAACAAGTGACGAGTTATGAGCAATGTAATACTCATCACTGAAATAAACCCGCCCTGCCGTGCAAATGAACAATTAGATCCGCCTATAATATAGGTGGGTGCCTTGGAGGAGACTTCAGGCTTTCTCATTATAATTGAGACATGCACACCGTGCTCCTTACGCAGGCTCCCAAAAGATCTAATTTGCCGGATCAACTTTTTCATTTATCACCAACAGGGCAGGCAATCTAACCTGTACCCTTGCTTAGTTATTTTATAACAAAAATATAGTATTTAAGCAAGGGGAAAATCTTTTGGAGAAGTAGCGCATGTGTACATGGCTAATATACATTAATTTGGATTTATAACTTTTCACATCTGTAAGCAAACTTTTCCTTAGTGGAAAATACTCTTTTACATGGAAGCTCTTATAATCTTATTTGGAGTTTCAATTTACTTATAAAACAGAGAGTTAGAGTTATAAAAATTCTCTTGACAAATAGTTTATAGTGCAATAAGATTTGCTTATAAAATTATAAGGGAGGAGTATGTATTTTGTCCTCTATTAAGCATCCGATTTTTTTAAAAACAGTCAATAATTTATAAGAGGAGGTGAACGAGCAAAATTTAAAGTCGTATGAAAGTCTTTTCTTAGAAACATAATGTAATACAGGGGGTGAATCAGAT
>JAKALU010000109.1 GCA_021824065.1 Nitrospirota bacterium | reverse complement strand
AACCGCAAATGAAAAATAATCCTGATCGATCAGGTTATAACTGGTGTCATATATGTTTACCCAATAATAGGCAGTTCCTGCCTGGGCGATGGATGGAACCCGAATATATAGGTTACCAGTTGAAGATGTCTCACCAGCAGCAAGGGTAATTAACCTGCTGGGCGATATTGAAATCCAATTCCCATCAGGAGTTCCTATATATAAATATACATAAGATGAGTAGCTTGAACTGCTTGTATTTGTTGCAGAGGCAGAAAAAGGCCCTAAAAGACTGCCACGGGAGACTGTAGTATTTGAAGGAGGAGTGATGGCGTGGGAGATTGACCTGTTCATTATCCAGTTGAGTATATATTTTACGAGCTCCCAATCAGAGCCATTGTCATTCATTATATCTTCTCTATCAATAGTGACCCCATCTCTGTCAGAGTCTTCTTCGATTTCAGGATGCGGGCCGGAAAGCACCACCCTGCCAGAACCATAGTTAAAGGCAACAACGGCAGGTTGTCCATTGTAGTTATATGTGGCTAAAACTTCAACAGCAGACCCTGCATCTGCAGAGAAATAGGGACCGCCATAATAAAGTATATCTTCTGCATAGGGAATAGTTTTATAACTCGTCAGAACCGTGTTTTCAGTTTGAAAATTTATGGTGGTCATGTTATATCCTTCAGCATTCCAGTTGGCGATTTCATTCATCGGCCCTGTGCCAGATCCCGGGAATAAGTCGAGGTCATATCCTGTTAGCTCTCCATATGCATTATAGCCTTCATTGTCGTCATATGTGGTCCCTTCCCATACTGTTCTGTCTAAAGCGAAAAAGGAGCCGGCGCATATCCCGAAATAGCCTCCGCCATTTCTGACAAAATTACGTATCCGCTCTTTCCCGGCCTTACTTATCCAGTAGTTATACCACTGGGCATATCCTCCAGGGATTAATATAACCTTATATAAACCTGAAAAGTCCTGGGTCGAATAATTGAGATCCATGTAGGTTATTTCTTCATATGTCAGCCCTATGGTGGTTAGCATATTTTTGATCGCTGTTACCCCGCTCTGCCAGGCACCCTCATACCCGGCAGGCGCTATTGAATCATTGTAAAGCGCAACATCAGCGCCATTAAGGGCATAAGCTACTTTAAGAAAAGGGTTGAAACAGAGGAACGTTATTATGGCTGCCATGAAAATTATTCGTGCTGCAGGCATTGTTTTATCTTTGTTTTTTATTTTCAAGGCTCCCTCCCCCCTTAAATCTTAATATCTATTTATATCTAATTTTACACAGCTCGTAACTTTTTTCCAATATTAAATACTTTAACCCTAAGAATGCATTATTCGGGTTAAATGGATGCCTTGTGTATCCTCTTAAAGCTCTCTTTTACCATAGTCCCCTTTTTGTTAATATAACCTGCGGCCATGTATTCTGTTGTATGCACTACTGTAAATTGTCCTTTTTTATTAATCACAATAATTCCTGCATCTCCTTGCAACCTTAAAAGTCTTCTTAAGGATAACGCTGCTGCTTTATCAGGAGACATACTCTTCAGGCTCATACTTAGCTCTTTTGCAAGGGCAAGTCTTATTATGCTTTCTCCTTTTCCAGTGCATGAGACAGCACCCATTGAGTTATCAGCATATATTCCAGCCCCGATAATAGGACTGTCGCCGACCCTTCCAGGAAGCATTGCTTTTATTCCTCCTGTTGATGCGCCTGCTGCAAGGTCACCATGAATATCAAGGGCAACAGCGCCAACTGTGGAGAAATACTGTTCGTAAATAGCTGCTATGGATTTTTCCTTCTTTTTTATTCTTCCCAGCTTCTCTAATGATCTCCTGTCTGGTTCAGGCAGGGGATCAAGTTTTTTAGCACCTGCAATCCTTCTTGCCCCTATATTGGTCAGCATCACATGAGGCGAGTCCATGATAAGCCTTGCTGCCACAACAGGATTCCTTATCCCCTCAAGACCGATTACTGAGCCTGTTTTTAAATGTCTTCCCTCCATGAGGGAAGCATCAAGTCTTCTAACGCCATCAAGTTGCAGATTTCCACCTGCACCTGCGTTGAAGATACCAGAGTCTTCAAGAACTTTTATTGACTCTATAACGGCATCAAGGGCAGTTCCGCCATAACTTAATATCGCATAACCTGACAGAAGAGACTCGGAAAGTTTTCTTAAAGCTTTTTTCGCAGGTTTTCTGTTACCTGCGCCTCCATGAACAATTAATAACATAAGTTACCTCTCTTTCAATGAGATGTTATAATTGTAGTCTATGGAAATAGTTACTGCAAAAGGACTGACAAAAGATTACGGCCCTCTAAGGGCGGTGAATAATATAGACTTCGAGATATTAAGAGGTGAATGTTTCGGCTTTCTCGGACCTAATGGTGCAGGAAAGACAACTGCGATGAGTATAATCTATTGTTTTATGCCGCCGACATCGGGAAAAGTAAAGGTATTCGGAATTGATGTGACTGAAAATCCAGGTCTTATTAAGTCGCGTATCGGCGTCATGCCCCAGGAAGATAATCTTGACCCTGACCTTACAGTCCTTGAGAACCTGATTGTATATGCAAGGTATTTTGATATCCTTAAAAAAGATTCTTTACCCCTTGCAAAAGAGCTTCTTGAATTTGTGGAATTAAGTGAAAAGGAGAATGTGAATATAAAAAGCCTCTCGGGCGGAATGAAGCGCAGGCTTATCCTTGCAAGGTCTTTAGTAAACAACCCGGAGTTATTAATCCTCGATGAGCCTACCACCGGCCTTGACCCGCACAGCAGGCACGCTGTATGGGATAAACTTAATCATCTCAAGGCAAAAGGAACGACTTTGATACTCACAACACATTATATGGAGGAGGCTGAAAAGCTCTGCGACAGGGTTGCGATTATGGATTCAGGCAGGATTGTAACCATTGATACTCCGTCAAGGCTTATGAATGTGCATGGCGGAAATCTTGAAGCTGTTTATTTGAAATTAACAGGGAGGACTCTTAAAGAGTGAACCAAGAGTATACAAGCTGGGCATAGTGTTTGAGCGGATTTTTTTGCCGATATTCAGACAGTTAGTGTATTTTAATAAATCAAGAGGCAAAAACCTCGGAGGTCGAAGACTGAGAATGAGCGAGAGTACTATGCCCAGCCTGCTTTAAATGGTGATAGATTATGAAAATTAAAAGGGCATTCAGGGTCTGGCAAAGACATCTCACTGTTTATACAAAGCTTTATAAATCAAGCTTTGCCCTGAATTTTGTCGAGCCGATTCTTTATCTTGCAGCCCTGGGTCTGGGGCTTGGTGCTTTCGTGAAAGAGATAAACGGTACCCCTTACATAAAATTTATAGCCCCCGGCATAATTGCATCGTCCTCGATGTTTGCCGCAATCTACGAATGCACTTACGGGACATATGTCAGAATGACTTATCAGAAGACATTTGATGCAATACTTGTAACACCTGTTAACATCGATGACCTTGTGGCAGGTGAATTGATGTGGGGCGCTACAAAGAGCCTTCTCTATGGCACAACAATTATTATTGTGATCTCTCTTTTCGGGCTTGTGGATTCACCCATGATAATTCTTGCTGTGCCGGTTCTTTTTATAAGCGGGCTGATCTTTGCGGAGATATCTGTCATATTTACAGCAATTGTGCCCGGAATAGATTCCTTTAATTATTTCTATACCCTTTTTATGACTCCGATGTTTCTTTTTTCAGGTATATTTTTTCCTCTGGATAGCCTGCCGCCTGTAGTTTCAAAGGTAGCCTTTTTTACTCCGTTATATCATCTCGTAAATATCTGCAGGTCATTTTCATCAGGGCAGTTATCCGGATGGGATGTTGCATGGATATCCGTTGTTGTTATAATTATTGCTCCGTATCCTTTCAGGCTGTTGCGCAGGCGTATAATAAAATGAGAGTAAGCCGCCACAAATAAAAAACGCTGAAGAATCAAAGTTTTTTTGGAGTAAACGGTATTGCCTGACCAGAATCTATTTTGCTTAACAATTGTCCCTGGCGATATCAGAACCTCTGAGCAGATATTTAATAAAGGTCTTTGCAGATTTGAGGTTCCTTCTTATCTCTTTTGGGTTTGTTACTATCTGCTTTGCCTTATAAAACAGGTACCTCGGCCTTAGATAAAAAGCCCTTCTTGCATCATCGCAAAACTTTACAAGTTCTTCCGAAGATAAATCTTCGGTTCTAATAACAGTGTTGTGGAGTCCTTTTGGTGTCAGCCATTTTGAAAAATCATCGCTCAGAATTAAATTTTTCTCTTTATACCAATTGTACGCCTCTGTCCCGGGATAGACCATAACAGGATAGAACTGGACAGTGTCAGGATTCAGCCGCTTGGCTAAATCGAGTGTCTCTTTTAGAGTTGCCATAGTTTCTCCCGGAAGGCCTGCCATAAAACATCCGTGAATCAGAATTCCTGCTTTTCTTGCATCTACCATGAATTGTTCCATTTGTTCAAGTTTAATCTTCTTCTTCATGTTATCCAGTATCATCTGGCTTCCGCTCTCAAATCCAACACATAAAGAGCGGCAACCTGCTTCCTTAATAATCCGCATTGTCTCATAATCGAGTCCGACTCTGGCATTAGCAGTCCACGATATCTTGATTTCCCTTTTCTTTATAAGTTCTGCCAATTCATAACATCTCTTTTTATTGACTGTCATTGTGTCATCTTCAAAGAATATAGCCTTTGCATGAGGGAAATTCTTCACAATATATTCCATTTCATCTGCTACATTTTCCACACTCCTTAAGCGAAATCCTCTTCCCATTAATGTCTGGGGATAGACACAGAAAGTGCAGGGAAACGGGCAGCCCCTGCTGGTAGTTATTGTAACCATCGGGTATAAGGCATTGGGATTAAAATAGTTCTTTATGTTGAGAAATTTTTTGTAGACACTGCTGACAAAGGGTATCTTATCCAGGTCTTCTATGAATGGGCTCTGAGGGTTATGTATTATTGTGTCCCTGTCCCTGTAGCTTATTCCGGTTACATCTTTAATAGCTGACCCGCTTTTTAAAGCAAGGGCGAGGTCTCTCAATGTGTAGTCATACTCATGTCTGGCCACAGCGTCAACCCTCTTATCAATATTCATTGTTTCCTCGGGTAGCGCTGAGACATGGGTGCCTACCAGGACAACAAAGGACCCGTGAAAGATGTCCTTTAGCGTTCCGGCGACCTCTACATCGTTGTAGATGCTTGGCGTGCTGGTATCCAGGACTATCATGGCCGGGTTTAGTTTTTTAGCCCTTTCAAGTACATAATCCAGGGTATAGTCATCAGCAGGCGCATCTATTAAATCCACCTCAAATCCTTCTTTTTCAAGTACCCCTGCAGCATAGGCCAGCCACATGGGAAAATAAAGAGTCCCGCTCTTTGTAACTGCAGGACTGCGCTGGGGTCTTGAAAATTTTTTAAGATATGGTGGATTCAATAAAAGTATTTTCATATATTCGTCTCTCTGTGCAGAGGATTTAATAATAGCATTACGCTATTTTCCTTACAATATCGTCATACTGTCTGAGTTGTTCACTCACAAAGCCAAACTCACCTTTAAATATTATAGCCTTTTCAGGGCATACCATGAAACAGTAGAGACAGTGAATGCAGCTATTCCCTTCATTATCAAGGCCATCGGGAAGATTAATATCTATAGGGCAGTAATCAGCACACTTTCCACATCGGGTACACTTCTCCCAGTCAATAGAAAGTCCTTTACAGCTCATCTCATCCTCTATAAATACATCCTGTCTCAGACCTGTCTTAAAGAGAATTTTCCCGCCAATCTTTGTAGAACAGAGGTAATTAAAGACCTTTGTATTTCTTATAGCAAGGAAGTACTTCTGCCTCTTTGGGCTGTGTATAAATCTTGCTGCAAGACTTCCCCTCGGAGACAAAAATTTTCTTTTATGTCCATCTATGTTTAACGACTTAATAAAGTCGTGATGTTCCTTTTTCAGCAGACCTAATACTTCAGCCATTCTCAGTGTGGTGACTTTTTTATGATCGAACATTGCAAGCTCAGCGCAGAGCAGATCTATCAGAAACGGGTCAACACCAGCAATAATCAGCCCCATATTCACTGGTGTACCCCTCGTAGGGCCTAACCCTTCCATGGCAATAAGACCATCAACAATATGAAGATTAGGTTTTATATGTTCATTGATATGCAATATGTTTCGTGCAAGACTCTTATGAGTTTTTTTCTTATTTTCCTGCCCTACCAGACAGCCCATCAGGTTTTTCAGACATACGCTCATCCCTGCTTCGAAATGGGTTTTGAGTTTTGGAATATTTATAAGAAGATCTGCCTCGAGACAATCCTTTGCAATACCCCCCTTAACACCATCTTCAAAGGGGATAAAAACAGGCTCGGAATAATTAAGGTCTTTGACCTTTGCACCAAACCTTTTTGCCATTGCATCTACACGGAGTCTTGTTATGACACTTATTTTGTTTCTGTAATATCCGCTGTTTGTTCCCTCAGCGATGGAGATATCTTTATAGCCCTTATCCTTAAGGTACATTATGACCGAGGCAAGCAGCCTTAAATCAGTTGTGTTTCCTGTCAGTGCATTCATATTTGCATTAAGGTTAGGTTTTATGAGAATACGGGCCTCTTTAGATGCAGGGAATATCTCTTTATAATTATCTAACGTTGAGAATATTTTCTCTCTTATTTGTTTGGGAGTAGTGGTTATAATGTCCAATCGTAATTGCATATTTATCTCTTTTTTGTCCTGCGCTCTTCATAAACTTCCTTATAAACTTCTAAGGTTTTTCTTGCGGTCTGTTCCCAGGAAAAGCTCTTTGCTTTTTTTAATCCTTCCATCTTCATTTTCTCCTGCAGGTTTTTATTAGAAAGGACATCATGCATTGCCTCAGCTAAACCCATTGTGTTGTACGGATCTACCAAAATTCCTGCATCCCCTATTGTCTCAGGCAGCGAACTTGTGTTGGATGAGATAACGGGTGTCCCGCAGGCCATTGCCTCTAAAGGAGGAAGCCCGAACCCTTCAGCAATTGTGGGATAAACAAATAGTGATGCGCCATTATAAAGGATTGGCAAATCAGCATCCTCAACACGCCCGGTAAAGATAACTTCATCCTGAAGGCCGAGGTCGTTAACGGTATTAAATATCTCTTCGTATCTATAGTATTTCATTCCTGCAATGACCAATTTCTGTTTAATCTTTTTATCTTTTTTAAGTTCATGAAACGCTGAGACCAATCTTGGTAGATTCTTTCGGGGCTCTAACCTGCCTACAAACAGAATATATTCTCCGTTGATGCCATATTTTTTTAAGCTGTCCTCTATTATATCTTTTTCTGCAATTGGATAGAAACTATCGGAAACAGCAAGGTAAGTAACTATAACCTTTTCCTCCGGGACCTTATAGAATTTAACAATGTCTCTTTTTGAATTTTCTGAGATGGTCAATACACGACTTGCCCGTCTTGCACTTAACGGGTAAAAGATACGCATTAAGTAGGAAAGTGATTTTGGATATAGTTCGGGTAAATATTCGTGAATTATATCGTGGATTATAACTACATAAGGGGTTCTGGCAAGAGGCGGCCCCATATATTGACAGTGAAATACATCGATGGAATCAAGGGCTAACCGGATAGGAAAACTTATAGGGATACGAATCATGCGATGATGGGGAATAACATGTTTGAAAGAGACATTTTCCTGGGAAAAGAGGCTTTGGAGTGCGTTACTCCCCTTGGTCACATAGAGGATGTATTCATTTTCTTTATCTATTTTTAGAAGGTGTTTGACGATGTTAAGAATATACGTGCGGGTCCCTTGCATAAAATCCGTGGCAGTGTGCAGATCAATCCCGATTCTCATAATAAGTTGTATCCCCTGTACTTACATTTTCCCATGTCTCTCATATCTCATCCCAGAAGTGCCAACTATGCGGATATTTTTTAATATATTTTTCTGCTATAGAAACAAACTTCTCTGTTATGTAAATCCTGTCCTTTTCCGGGTCGCTATAAATCCCTTTTATTGGTCCCTCAAAGACTATCCTGAATTTATTGAATTTTTCGGTTATTATGAAAGTTGGAATAAAGGCTGCGCCTGTTTTCAGGGCCATTGCAGCAGGACCGAGGGGGAACGGTCTCTCCATCCCAAGAAATTTTAACAACTTATGCTCGCCAATAAAAACACCTCTGCCAGCACCATCTCCTGTAGTTAATACAACACCCCCTTTAACGAGGTGTTTATATGCCTTGCCTATGTATTTATTCGCCGGGATTATCGGAGCAGGAAGCATAGCCTCGTATTTTAATCTGTATTTGTATGCGACAGAACGCCCGATCTTGCTGAGTCCCATATCTGTCGGATAACCTATCTGGACAGGGTTATAACCGAGGAGGGCCAGCGTTAGCAATGTGATCTGTACAGGGCCGAAATGTGGTTGGACTAATAGGGCGCCCCTGCCATTGC
>JAKALU010000108.1 GCA_021824065.1 Nitrospirota bacterium | reverse complement strand
GACGAATGAGATAAGTGGTATAATTGAACATCTCTACGGGTTCTATATCTTTAAGATGGAGGATAAGCAGCCTGAAAGACTGCTTAAGTTTGAGGAGGTCAAAGACAGGCTTATGATTGAGCTTCCACTCAGGAAGGTGAAGGAAATGAGAGAGGCTCTTATCAATAGTTTGAAGGCAAAGGCTATTATAAAAATATTTCAATAGGTAATAATGGGTAAATAGGTCAAAATTTAAAGGGGCTAAGTATAAATGAAAAAAGTTCAAAAAAATCAAATTACACTTGTTCAACTTTTTAAACTTATTGACCTTTTGAAACTTCTTGCCCTTTTTACACTATTTGCCCTTGTTTTTATAACAGGCTGTGCTCCTGTTTACAAGGCTAATATTGACTACACCATGAGCGGCGGTATCCTCTGGCCGGGGGCTCCTGAAAAGGCGAGGATAAAATATCTATGGAGCATTAGCTCTTTAGCCCCTGAGATGACAATTGTGGATTTTCTTGCTGGTGGAGGCGACCCCACAGACCCGAAAACGAGCCTTGCACTGCTTAGACCTTATGGCGTTTATTTTGAAAATGACAGGCTCTACATAACTGATACCGGAGCAATGAGGGTTACTGTTGTGAATATAAAGACAATGGATGTCTTTCAGATAGGCGTGAGCGGCAAGGGTGAGCTGAATTATCCTGTCGGGGTTGTTGCCGATAAGGCCGGGAATATATATGTAACCGACTCAGACCTTAATAAGGTGTTTGTCTATAACAGCGAAGGGAAATTCCTTAGAAACTTTTCTAATATTAATTTCCAGAGGCCAACAGGAATTGCATACGATAAAGAAAAAGACCTTATATATATTGTGGATACGCTTGAACACAAGGTCTACGGCATTGGCAGCGATGGAAAAGTGAGAATGAGTTTTGGTAAGAGGGGCGAAGGGGATGGAGAGTTTAACTACCCTACCCATATTGCTGTGGATAAGGAAGGAAAGGTCTATGTCTCTGACACGCTGAACTACCGCATACAGTGTTTTGACAGACAGGGGAAATTTGTTTTTAAGTTTGGGACCATAGGAGATACATACGATAAGTTTACAATGCCAAAAGGTATTGCCCCGGACAACGAGGGTAATATCTATGTTGTTGACTCTGGACAGGATATAGTGAAGATATTTAACAGGGGTGGAAAGCTTTTATTATTCTTTGGAGAGATGGGGATTAATAAAGGCATGTTCTGGATTCCATCTGGCATGATTATTGATAAAGATGATAAGATATATATAGCTGATACTTATAACCAGAGGGTTCAGGTGTTTCAGTTCCTTGGAGGAAAATGATGCAAAAAAGCAGATTAAATAGGTTAAGGTTGAGGTTAAGTTTTAAAGGGATATTAATCTTAACTTTATCCTTAACCTTTTTGCCTATTGTTGTTTCGTATGCCGGGGTCTCCAATACAAAACATGATTTATCTGCTTCCGGCCCCGGGACTATTAAAGCACAGGCAGTTTCTGAGAAATGTGTCTTCTGTCATACGCCACATGCAACAACCGATGTATATCCCCTCTGGAACCGCAATCTGAGCACAGCAACCTATACTGTTTTACCTGCTGCTCAACCTACTGATACCCGGCTTACTTCACCTGGCCAACCAGATGGAAGTTCAAAACTGTGCCTCAGTTGCCACGATGGAACAGTAGCAATAGGCCTGCTCCTGAATACACCTGGCAGGGGAACCACATATCCAACAGCAATCAGCATGCTTGGTGTCTCAGGGGTTACTCCAGAGTGTCCAGCAGGAGGATGTATTCCTACCACAGCAGGAGGATATATCGGCACAGACCTGACCAACAAACATCTTGTCTCAATAGAATTTGATCAGGGGCTTGTTGATCAGAAGAACAACGTCCAGTGCCCAAGCGGAAAGGTCTCTACAGGACTTCAGCTTCCTGCATCCGGCGATGTGGTAAAACTCAGACCAACAAGCCATGATAATGGATATGGTCAAAATACAGGCAAGGGAATTCAGTGCAGGACCTGTCATGACCCGCATGATAATGCTAACGGCGCCTTTCTGGTTAAAGGAACACCGTCGAATTATAATCCTTTGTGTGAGACGTGTCATATTTTATGTCCATGAGGAGAAATGATGTTTAAAGAGTCCAACAGGTTTGAAAAAATTATCATAACTATTTCTGTGAGTCTTTTTCTTCTTCTGCCAACTGGTGTTTTAGGCGCTGTTGAAGGGGACTTTACACACCTTAATAAATCAAAAGTTAAAAGCGGCTGCGGAGCCTGCCATGATGCTACAGGCAGGGGTAAGCCGGCGATGTTAAAAGACTATGCCGTAGAATTATGTTTAAGGTGTCACGGACCTTCAGGCAAGATAGAGGAAAGGGCTAACAGCAATATCTTCAGTATTATAACAAAGAAGTCAAACCATCCTGTTATAGAGACATCAAAATATCATACGCCGAATGAAGAACTTCCCGAGAAAGCTGCTGCTATGCCAAGACATGTGAGTTGTCTGGACTGCCATAATGCACATATGACAAAGTCTGGCAATGTGCTCACATGGATAAGAGGGACAGACTTATCAGGCGTAAAAAAGATAAGGGCAGAAAAGGAATCAGAGGTATGTTATAACTGCCATTCAGACAGCATAAACCTTCCATCTACAAGCTATAATATAAGACTTGAGTTTGACCCCGGCAATGCATCTTATCATCCCGTTGAAAGGACTTCAAGGGGGAGAAGCAGGAGCCTTTATAAGGGTATCAGCCAGGGAAGTTATATAAACTGCTCAAGCTGCCATGAGCCGCACGGTTCTGATCATTCACCTCTGCTCAGGTTGAACTATAACCTGACAGATGGCGCTGAGAGTCCATACGCATACGAGTTATGCTATAATTGTCACAACCGTGACAGCATCCTTTCAAATCAGAGCTTCAGGGGCAGCCCATCCGCGGAGTATGGGCACAGAGAGCATATTATCTATCAAAAGACTTCATGCTACACATGTCATGCCTCGCATGGAAGCAGCATGTATCCTAATTTAATAAGTTTTAATCCTACAATAGTTACCGGAGCAAGGCAGTATTTCGACTACAGGGGCGGAAGGGCACAATGCAATCTTACATGTCACTCGAAGGTGCATAAGTGAGAAAAATTCTGCATCAGATTAAATCCCCATAGTTAGATACCAAACAAATCAAAGCACCCTCACAAACGTCTTATACTTACGTTATTTATATTTGTTGTTTGGTTATTATCTGTATCGCATATGCTATAATTATGAGATTTAAACTGGATTTATTCTGCAGGATAATTTTTAAGACTAACAAAGGAGACGGGATACATAGTTTAAATGTCAAAGCTTTATCTTATCCTTTCAATTCATAATCATCAGCCGGTAGGGAACTTCGACCATGTGCTTGAAGATGCTTACAGGAATGCATATCTGCCTTTCCTCGAAAGGCTTTTTATGCATCCGAAATTAAAGGTTGTTCTTCATTATTCAGGAAATCTGCTCTTGTGGCTCGAGAAAAGGCACCCGGAGGCAATTGATATGATAAGGTCTCTTATAAGAGATAAAAGGGCTGAGTTGCTTTCAGGAGGATTCTATGAACCGGTACTCTCTTCATTGCCTGAAAATGACAGAGTCATGCAGATAAAGGAAATGACCGCTTACATAAAAGACAGATTTGGCTATGCGCCTAAAGGGATGTGGCTGGCGGAAAGGGTGTGGGAACCGCATATGCCAAAATGCATATCAAAAGCTGGCATTGAATATCTATCTGTAGATGATTATCATTTTAAGCTCGCAGGCATTGATAATGGAGAGCTGTTCGGATATTACATGACAGAAGAAGACGGACATCCAATAAAGATATTCCCAGGCAGCGAGAACCTGAGATATTCCATACCATTCAAGAACGTTGATGCTGTAATGTCTTATTTCAAAGAAGTTTATATGGCAGGAGGCTTTCCGCTCTTAACATTGGCAGATGACGGGGAAAAATTTGGTGTATGGCCTGAAACGCATAAACATTGTTATAAAGAGGGCTGGCTTGAGAGGTTTTTCTCTACGCTGGAAGAAAACACCGATTGGGTAGAGACAACAACTTTTAATGAATATCAGGAGAAGTTTTATCCTATCGGGAGGGTGTATCTTCCAACTGCATCCTACAGGGAGATGGGTGAATGGACTTTACCTCCTGAGAGTGCGCTCGATTATGAGTATACATTAGCTGAGATGCAAAGGCTGTTTGGAGACAGGGCAAAAAGTTTTCTGAGAGGAGGGACATGGCGTTCCTTTTTTGCAAAATATCCTGAGTCAAATCACATCCATAAACGTATGTTAATGATAAGCAAGAAGGTGCACAAAGCGTTAAAAGGGTTCAAGGGTTCAAAGGGTCACCCCCCCTTACCCCCCCTTAGTAAGGGGGGGATGGGGGGATTATTACATGAACTCTGGAAAGGACAGTGTAATGATGCATACTGGCATGGCATCTTCGGGGGTCTTTATCTGCCGCATCTGAGGTCTTCATTGTACCGGCATCTCCTTAAGGCAGAATCAATGGCAGAAGATATCATAAGTGAAAAGGTATTTATTGAAGAAGGCGACCTTGATTGTGACGGGTTCAGGGACGTCTGTATAAGCACGGGTGGTGTAACAGCATTTCTTACAGAAGATAGCGGAGCGCTTATCGAGCTTTCAATAAAAAAGAAACAGATTAATGTGCTTGATGTACTCACACGCAGACCGGAGGCATATCATTCCAGGATATCAGAGACGAGGCATTATGACTCAGGAGAGACAAAAACAATTCACGACAGGCTTCTTGTTAAAGAGGCAGGGCTTTCGGATTACCTCATATATGACACCCACAGGCGGGTATCTTTAATTGACCATTTTTTTGATTATAATATAAAGCTCGATGATCTGATTAGGTCGGAATACGAGGAGAAAGGTGATTTTATAGGCAGTCCTTATTGTTTCGAAGATATTAGCAGTGAAAAGGGTGTAAGTATCAGATTGTCAAGAACAGGGGTTGCCTCAGGTAGCGAGATAAAGGTTGACAAATCAGTGTGGTTCAAGAGGTCAGAGATAAGGGTTGACTATCTACTCGAAGGCAGATATAGCGGCATATTTGCGATAGAATTTAATCTCTCTTTTTTGGGGTCCCCGTATACCTCTGTCCAGGTGGGGAACAAATCACTTTTCATAAAGGATAAAGGTATGCATAATACTATACATGGATTCTCCCTCAAAGACGAGTTTCTTGATCTGAAGATGACGTTTTCCTTTGATGAAAATATGGATCTGTGGCATTATCCAATAGAGACTATTTCTCTGTCAGAACAGGGAGTCGAAAGGCTCTATCAGGGGACTGCATTTTTAATTGCTAAGAAAGTTGATTTTAGTGATAATAAAAAATTAGGGTTTACTGTGAAGCTTGGGGAGGATAAAAAGAAATGAGGGTCGTAAGCTGTTTACTGTTTAGTGTTGTCTTACTATTCACTATTCACTGTTCATTGCATACTGTCTATGCTGACGAAAATCCTTTTAACCTGATGCGGGATGATGTCCTTTCATATTTTAAACCCTTGGAAGGCAGGATTATATCTGTGAGCGGTGGTAATGCTATTGCTGACATCGGTGCTAAGGCACAGGTAAGAACAGGGATGAGGTTTACTGTCTTCAGGGAGGGCGCTCCATTCTTACATCCTGTTACAAAAGAGCCTTTGGGACAACTGGAGTCGATGATAGGAAAGGCTGAGGTTAAAGATGTCGGCCCCGATACATCAACAATGGGCATGCTTAAGGGAGATGTCAAGGTGGCTGATAAAATAAGAATTTCAGAAACAAAGGTCAGGGTGCTTTTTTATTCCGGCAGAAACGTTGACTGGGGCCTTGCAGATTCATATTACAGGATACTAAAGGATACCGGAAGGTTCGAACTCATTGATACAGCAATCGAGACTGATAACGCCGCAGATGTTGTTGCAGAAGCGAAAAAGCTTAATGCAGATGTTGTGCTTATCCTGTCTGCAAAAGGGGTGGGTGGCGATACAGTGCTCAAACAGAGACTGTTCTGGGTTGATGATTCTGTAAAGTTTGCTGAAGGTGAATCAAAGGTTGCTGTTGCATTTATGAAGGAACTCAAATTCGGTGAAGAATTCTTTGGTCCTCAAAAGGGTGAAACGAGACTTTATATAGACCTGCCTTTCGGGGTGAGGTTAATCGCGTCTGGTGATATCGACGGCGATGGGAAGGCGGAACTATTGATGAGCACTGGCAAGGATGTGCGTATGTATAACCCCGAGGGTGAACCTATCAGCATCAGTGAGATCAAGGGGTCTGTATCAGATGACCACATCTATCTGGATGCGATGGACATAAATGGAAATGGCAGGGACGAGGTTGTAATCACTTTTATGAGGAGCGACGCAGTGATCTCCCGTATCTACGAACTGAAGGAGGCCAGGTTCTCTGTGCTGTGGGAAGGTAATGTTTTTTTAAGACGTATAGGGAACGAGCTTATTGCACAGGCATATACTTCTGGAGAAGGATATAAAGGTTCTGTTTTTGCGATTGCATGGAGCGATGGATATAAAATGGGGGGCAATATAAATCTTCCAAAAGAGGTTAATATATACGATTTTGTCTATATAAATGAGCCTGATGGCAGGAGGCTAATTCTTGCATATGATGATGCAGGATACCTTAATCTTTATGATGACAAAAACAGTAGAATATGGCGCAGTAAAGAGGATTATGGAGGTTTTCTCACAACTTTCAAAAGGTCAGCACCGAGTTTTCTTGTGGATAGGGGAGAGTGGTCGGTAAAGGATAGACTTTCCCTGCTGAACAGGGAGGTTTTTGTTATAAAGAGAATTCCGCTTGCTGGAATAGCAAAGGGTATAGGATATAGCAAATCACAGATCAAGGGCTTATGGTGGACAGGGATATCCATGGAGGAAAGGGCTGTTATAGAGGATATACCCGGGAATATACTTGATTATACACTTGCAGGTGACAGACTTATTGTACTCAGCAGGCCGTTATTCGGGATTAAACTGCAGAATATCCTTAAGGGAGAGAATCCACTTGGTAGCGCACTTTACATATACTCGCTTAAGGGGAGATAATAAAAGCGTGTAGCGAGCAACGTGCAGCGTGTAATGGAATACAAACTACTCCCTACACGCTACGCTCTAAACGCTACTCGCTATAAATGGGGAGGTAACGGTGTTATTATCAGACAAAATCCCAGCTCATGTGGGGGTAATAATGGATGGCAATGGAAGGTGGGCAGAGCTGCGCGGCCTTCCGAGAATAGAGGGGCACAGAAGGGGAGCGGAAAGATCAAGGGAAATTATTACAGCAGCTATGGAGGTTGGAATTAAGGCGTTAACCCTTTATGCCTTTTCCCTCGAAAACTGGCAGAGGCCTAAAAACGAAGTTACAACTTTGATGAGGCTTCTTGAGATATATTTACGAAATGAATTAAACGAATTTATAGAGAAAGGAATTGTTTTCAAAACAATAGGAGAAATATGGAGGCTACCTGAAAACATACAGGGACTTATTGCTGAGGCAGAGGCAAGGACAGCAGGCAATACTGGTTTGACTCTTATTGCTGCCTTAAGTTATGGTGGGAGGAACGAGATTATCAGGGCAGTGAAGAAACTCATTTCTACAGGTGTCAGTCCTGACAGGATTACAGAGGATCTTTTTGATTCCTTTCTCGATACAGCAGGCATTTCTTCTCCTGACCTTATTATCAGAACGAGCGGGGAAAGGCGCATAAGCAATTTTCTCCTATGGCAGGGCGCATATTCTGAATTTTATTTCACTGATACACTCTGGCCTGACTTCACGAAGGAAGAGTTTTTTCTTGCACTTCATGATTACCAGATGCGGGAGAGAAGGTTTGGCGCTGTACCTATGAGGGCAAAATCCTGATATGCACCTTAAGAGACTGGTAATTGCAGTAATCCTGCTGCCGCTTTTTTATTTTTATGTCACAAAACTGTCAGCAGGATATTTTCTTATTCTTCTCATATTTGCAACTGCAGTCGCACAGTATGAATTTTACTCCATGTATAAAATTAAAGGTTTTTTGAAGTATTTAGGCATAGTCCTTGGAGTATTAATAATCTCTGCTTCGTACTTATCAAGGAATCTTTTAGCCGAGTTATTTGCAGTCTCATTTCTTATGGTTGCATGCATAAGACTTTTTTCCAAACGCAATCCTGCATCTTCGCTTCATGACATTGCGCCTGTAGTAGCTGCCGTTGTATACATCCCAGGATTGCTCGGTTATCAGGTGTATCTCAGGGAACACGGGGCTGACTGGATAATATTTCTTTATGGCTGTGTGTGGGCGTCTGACAGTCTGGCATATTATGCTGGCAGCAGTATCGGCAAAAGGAGACTGTATGAGGAGGTAAGCCCTAATAAAACCATTGCTGGCGCTGTAGGCTCAATAACAGGCGGGGCAATAGGCGCTGTTATCCTTAAGCTTGCATTCATACATTCAATATCTCTGCCTTTGGTGAAGGCTGTTATCCTCGGGACAATTATAGGGGCAATAAGTGTGATAGGAGACCTCGTAGAGTCAATGTTCAAGCGTGATGC
>JAKALU010000107.1 GCA_021824065.1 Nitrospirota bacterium | reverse complement strand
AAATTCTTTATATGTCCCTCCTGTTTCATGACATAGGCAAGGCTGCTGGAAAACCCCGCATTATCGGAATAGTGCGAGGTAAACATCACGAAGAAGAAGGATATAAGAGGCTCAAGAATATTACAGATAGATTTAATATAGATATTGAAAAGAGACAGAGAATAGAATTCCTTGTCAAAAACCATATCATCATGTCTGTATGTGCTTTAAAGAGAGAAACAGAAGACCCGGAGACCATATCACAGTTTGCTGATGCAGTGGGCGATGAGGAAGGTCTGAAGGCTATATACCTTATGACTTATGCAGATATGTGTGCTGTAAGCCCTGCTTTCTGGACTGAATGGAAGGCGTATCTTTTAAAAGACCTTTATGAGAAGACATTAAATTATCTCAGTGGTGTCAGGGGCAACACCGAGGCTTATGTAACAAGCGTTCTTTCATCTTATGCAGAGACAGACAGGGATGGCTTAAATAGTTTTTTGACAGAGATGCCCGATAGATATCTACTGTCAACGCCTGTAGAAAGGATATATGAAGATTACAGACTTGCATGCAGTGTCAGGGATAATAATTTTGCTGTTTCGATCAATGAAAAAAATGATGGCACAACCGAGATAACAGTGGGCGCATGGGACAGCCCGGGCCTTTTTTCGAAGATAGTCGGATTTCTTTCTTCAAAATGGCTGAACATATTAAGCGCGAGGTTATATACTGGCAAAAAGGGTCTTGTTATTGATAAAATCCAAATTTCGAACTGGAAAGATATCTGGTGGGATGGAATGGACAGCATGATCAAGAACGGGCTTAAGGATGTTGTGTCAGGAAATAGTCCTGTAAGTTTAACTTATATTAAGAAAGAGGTCAGCAGCAGGTTCGATGTTTTTATAGAACTTGATAATGAAACCTCAGAAGAAAATACTATTATTGAATTTTTTTCCCAGGATAGGCATGGTCTTTTGTACGATGTTTCTAATCTTTTTTATAAAAACGGGTTAAATATAGTATCAGCAAAGATTAATACAGAATCAGGGATTGCAGAGGATATTTTTTATGTTCAGCATGAAGGAGGAAAGGTAAACGGGTTTAAAACCACTGAACTGCTTACATCTCTATGGGAAACACTAAAAAACTAAAACGCATAGTATATCTTTCTGCCGGTGTTTTATTTATCGGGATAATTATCTTTGTCTCCCGGGGACCATACATATCAAATGCATTAAAGAGAATGATACTGCCTGAGCTTGAGAGCATGTCAGGTCGTAAGGTGATTGCACAGAAGATATACCTTAATTTATTCCCCTTGTTTGTTGAAGCAAAGGGATTGAAGGTTTTTGATGAGGAAGGTAACAGGGTCCTGACTGCTGACAGGGTAAAAGGGTATGTTGGGCTATCGGGTATTTTGAAAAAAGAGTTGGAGCTAAAGAGGATAGTTATAGAGAGACCGGAGATATGGACAGACAGGGATCAACTTAATGACATAATCAGCAAGGTCAAAGATTATCTGGCCAAAGAAGACCCAAAAAAGATCAAGGTTAAGGCAAGAGCAATAGAAGTCCGTGACGGGGAATTTTTATTCAATGACACTACATATAATGCAATTATTACAGGCAAAAAATTGAGCGGTGAAGTTTTGCTCGGTGAGATACCAAAACTGAAGGCACATATAAAAGAACTCATTTCAAATATCCGGGATTTCCCGGAATTAAGATGCGAAATAAACGGCACATTATTTTTTGAGAAGGATGGAATTGGTATAAAAAATATTACCATTAAATCATATGGTTCCGAGATGCAAACTGCAGGTTTTTACTCATCTGAAGGGAAGGGCGATCTAAAGACAGACATAGATATTATTGTTGATTCTGTAAAAAAAGTTTTTGGGTTAAAACGCAGAGGCGAAGGAAAGGTCTCTGCAAAAGGCGGTATAAAGTTTAGTGGAGGGAGCCCTTTTGTAGATATCAGGCTTAAAGGAGGTTTTTACATTCAGACCCTTATGGAGCTTCTGAAAGTAAAAGAGAGAGTCGAGGGATGGGTAGATGTTGACGGGAAGATAAATGGAGTAATATCAAAGGTTACTGGCAGTGCGGATGTAAGACTCAGGAATGGGAACCTCTTTAGTGTTGATGTAGATGACCTGAGGTGCAAGGTCTCTTACAGCGATGGCATTATGAGCTTTAAGAATGGCAAGGCACTGCTTTATAACGGTAGCGCAGATGCAGAGGCATCACTAAAAATCCCTAAGGTTGAACACTATTCAGTGAAAGTAAATTTTATGAATGTCGACAGCTCTGCTGCGCTTAAACTTATTGGCTGGACACCTGAAATCCCGGAAGGCAAGGTGAGGGGAGAGATGCTTACATCTGGCAGTAAATTCAATCCTTCAGGTTGGTTCGATTATGACAGCAGAAAAACAGGGAGCGATGTCCTCGGGCGGGTAAAGAAGGTAAAAGGGAGTTATAGAATGCAGGATAAAATATTGTCTCTTTCCGATACCGAGGTCAGGACTGAAAAGTCAACATTGGGGATAAACGGTACACTTGACATATCCGCAGCTATGCTTAACCTTAAAGGCAGACTTGAAACCATTGATATCACGGATATTACATATCCATATTTCAATCGCCTGAGAGGTTCAGGAGATTTTGCCGGAACAGTCACGGGCAAATTTCATGACCCCTTGATAGATGGGATGTTAAGAATAATCTCTGCATCCTTTGATAATTATGGACTTGAAAATATTTCGGGCGGAGTTTCTTACAGGAAAAATCTTCTCGAAGTAAAAGAGTTATCAGCCAAATCAAAAGGCGAACAACATACTATCAGAGGCAACATAAAATTTGATGAAGCAAAAAAGATTTTTGACCTCAAACAGCCCAATTATAAATTGACAGGATCACTCAGGGGTGCTGATTTTGAAAAACTCGTTAAAATTTTTTATAACAAACTGCCGTTAAAGGGCAGGCTTGATTCGGACTTCAGGATAACAGGTAATGGACCCAGACCTGAGTATTCCGGTTCTGCTCTGGTAATCGATGCAGAGGCATATAAATACCCGTTTGATTCTGTATCATTTGGTTTTCTTTATAACTATAAGGATTTCATTGTAAGAAAGGCGATGTTGAGAAAGGGTAACTCCGCTCTTATGATTGAAGGCAGCATATCAGAAGGGGAGAGATTTTCATTTAATGCGTCTGCTGACAGGTTTTTAATCAAGGACGTTGACCTGAGAGGCCTGCCGGTTGATGCAGTGTTAAGCATGGTTGCAGAAGGTTCGGGCACATTTGACAACCCTGCTATTAATCTAAACGGAAGATTAACAGGTGGTACATTTAAAGGTAAACTACTCGGGGATGGCACAATAACCGCATCTATCAGGAATAAGGACATTTTATTCAATGCTGTGCTTTTTGATGAGAAGATGAGATTAAGGGGTAAGGCATATCTAAACGATGCGCTCCCATGGACTGCAGAGATTGATATATTGTCGGGCAGATATGATTTTCTTCTCTCTGCATTGTTAAAAGATGTGCCTGAGGACCTGCTTGTTAATATAAAAGGCCATGCTGATTTATCAGGAGATAAAAAACATTTCTCTGCCTCTGCTGTAGTAAATCAGCTGAATGTGGCACTCTTTGGGTATAGCTTTTCTAATGATTCTGATATAAAGTTCAAATTTAACAATAGGAATATGTCATTTTCTGCATTTACCATGAGAAGCGGAAACGCCTCCTTTAGCCTGAGAGGGGATGTGGAGATAGGGAAAGAATACAACGTAGTTCTTGAAGGCAGTTCAGCGCTCTCGCCATTAAAAGGGTTCTCAAAAAAGATTAGTGTTCTCAGAGGGGATGCCGATTTTACTCTGGCGATTGCAGGAAAATGGGATAATCCCCAGATAAGTGGCAGTCTTAATGTGACCAATGCATCTTTTGGATTAAAGGATATACATCAGCGAATAAGCTCAATAAATGGATATTTCTATTTTGAAGAAGACAGGGTCACTATACATAAATTCTCAGGAAAACTCGGAGGCGGAGACATAGATGTTTCAGGGCTTATCTACCATAAAGGGTTTGCTATAAAAAGGTTTTATATCGATGCAAAGTTGAATAATATTACAACCTCAATATCCAAAGATTTCGCTGTTAATTTTGAAGGGAATATTCTCTATAAAGGCACACTCGAGTCTCAGAACATTACAGGTGAGGTGAAGGTAAACAGGGCAAAATACCGTGAGCGTGTTGAGTGGAAGAGCTGGCTTCTTAAGGCAAGGCCAAAAGAAAAACCGAAGGCCGAACCGACAAAGATAGAGAAGGCAGCATTGAATGTAAAGATATACGGGTCGGAAAATATTATTGTGGATAACAATATCGCAAGGGCGCCTTTGAAAGTGGATATGATCCTGAGGGGCACGGTCGGACATCCACTGCTTTTTGGAAGGGTTGAATCCAAAGGGGGCAAGGTCTATTTCAGGAATAATGAATTCAACATATTGAATGTGAGCGCAGACTTTGCTGACCCCAACAGGATAAATCCTGTTATGGAGATTACAGCACAGACAATAGTAAAGGGATACAATATCAAGCTGAGCCTCGAAGGGCAGTTTGAGCATTTTAACCTTTCTCTTGTTTCGGATCCGCCCCTTGAGGAGACCGATATTCTCAGCTTACTTACAGTGGGGCAGATGGGGAAGGAATTAAAAGGTCTTGAAGGAGGAATAGGCGCGGGTGAGGCAACTGCATTTCTTACAGGAAAGGTTCAGGATGTTTTTGAGGACAGGTTAAGGAATATAACAGGACTTGACAGGATTGAGGTTGACCCCTATGTCTCGAAAACTACAGGCACGGTCGGTCCGAGAGTTACAGTATCAAAAAGGCTGTTAGGTGATAAGCTATTTGTAACATATATCTCCTCTGTCGGTTCCACAGAGGAGCAGGTGCTTCGGCTTGAATATATCCTCGGTAAGAATGCTTCCCTGGTTGGTGTAAGGGATGAGAAAGGCAGCGTAGGTGGGGATATTAAATTCAGATTTGAGTTCAAATGAGAAATAATAGTTCAATAGTTCAAAAGTTCAATAGTTCAATAGTCCAGAAAGAAAGAAAAATCACATTCTGTTTCCGCACTTTTGTACTTCTGTATTTTTGCACCTCTGTACTCTTGCTCTTTTGCTCTACATTCGTAGAGGCCTCGGAAACGGTAATACAAAATATAGACGTTGAAGGCCTATATTCTATCAGGAATGAGGAGCTACTCGATATCCTTAATATAAAGGTTGGAGATGTTCTCGATCCCAAGAATGTACGCAATGGCATAAAGATGGCATTTCTCAAAGGGATTTTCGAGGACATATCTGTGGAGGTGGATGATGTCGACAGGACGTATATAAAGATAAAGGTTAAAGAGAGGGACACAATCAAAGAAATCCACATAACAGGGAATGAGTACTTAACAAAAAAGATAATAAGAAACCATTTTCTGTTTAAGGAAGGTCAGGTTATGAGGTATGACCTTGTTGATGATTCTATAAAGGGGCTCAAGGAAGCTTTGTCTGAAAGGGGCTTCCCTCAAGCTAATGTAACCCTGGAGACAGAAAAGACTAACAAACCTCACAGGATAAATATTCTTCTTACGATAAACGAGGGAGCGCCTGAAATAATCAAGAGTGTAAGGATTTATGGTCCTGAAGAAGAAGGGAAAAAAATGATGAAAATATCAGAAGGCGATATTTATGACCAGTTTAAACTCAGGAGAGATATAGAGAATATAAGAAATTACTATAAGAAAAATGATTATCTGAATCCAACTGTAGGGCCATATACTTTCAGTGATGGAGAGCTTGACATCGATGTTAATCCCGGCAGAAAACTTGACGTAACCTTTGAAGGGAATACTTCGATCGGTTCAAAAACACTCCGTAAAGAAGTGCCTTTTTTTGATGCCGAGGATTTCAGAGATGACCTTGTGGAAGAGGCTGTATCAAGGATTACATCTTTATATCACAGTAAGGGATATCCTTTCGCGCAGGTCGCACCTGTTATAACCTCAGGTGAAGATGTTATCGGTATCCATTTTTTTATTTTTGAAGGCGCTAAGGTTACTGTCGGTTCTGTCAGGTTTATCGGAATAACCATAACCGAGAAAAATCTGAAAGAGATGATGTCTCTGAAGGAAGGCGCTTTATACAATTCCGACCTCGTGGATACTGACATGACAACATTGAAAGAATTTTATAATGCACTTGGTTATCTGAATGCGCGCATAGATGATGTTCAGATCAAGATTAAAGATTCAAAGGCAGATATCGCTATAACAATTACAGAAGGTGCAAAGACTCTGATAGAAGGCCTCGATATAAAAGGGGCGGAACTCATCCCAAGGAAAGAGGTTGAAACGGCAATCAAGATAAAGATAGGCGATCCATATAATGAAGTTGACATATCAGATGCAAGATACAGGATTATAGAGCTTTATGGGAATTATGGTTTTAACAATTCGAGAGTTGATGTAAAACAGGAATTTAGTGAAAAAGGCGTGAAAGTTATTTTTGAAATAGATGAAGGGACGCTATCCTTTTTTGGAAAGACTGTAATAAGCGGCAACACAGAAACAAGACACGAGGTTATAAACAGGGAATTGCTCTATAAAAGGGGAGCACCTTTTAATTATGCCCTGCTAACCAAGACACGGCAGAGGCTCTATAAGCTCGGATTGTTTACTGATGTAGATATAGACGCAATGGAGAAAGAAGGCAATGAAAAGAACATCCATATCCGGGTGAAGGAAGGAAATGCAGGGATTGTTGAACTTGGTATTGGATATGGAGATTATGAGAGGTATAGAGGGTCGCTTGACATAAGCTATAGAAATTTATTCGGAATGAACAGGCAGGTATCCTTCAGAGCAGAAATCAGCTCACTGGAACAGCGGTATATCGTCAATTATCTTGAACCATGGTTCTTGGATAAACCCATCCCGTTCAGGATGCTGTTTATAAAGGAAGATCGGACAGAGAAGAGCATAGAAACCCGCGAGGTAAGATATAAATTAAGAAGATACACTGCAAGTGCTGGTGTTGAGAAAAAACTCAGCGAGAAATTGAAAGGTGAGATTTTTTATGAGTTTTCATTAGTAAAAACTTTCGATGTGAAACCCGATGTTATCCTCACCAAGGAAGACACCGGTACAGTTGCTATAAGTGGTATAAGGCCTGGAATAGTCTATGATACAAGAGATAATCCATTTGACCCGAGAAAGGGTATGCTTGCCGGTATATCTGTAAAAACCGCATCCAGCGTACTCCTGTCAGAAACAGATTTTGTAAAAACAATAGTTCACGGGAGTGTCTATAAAGAATTAAGCAGAAGGTTTGTTATCGCAGTATCTTTAAGAAGCGGTATAGCACAGGGTTTTAATGAGACAAGAGAGCTTCCGCTTGTAGAGAGATTTTTTCTCGGCGGCAGGACAACAGTGCGTGGATACGAACAGGATACACTCGGGCCTAAAGGTAGCGATGGTTCACCAACAGGTGGCAATGCATTTGTCCTGACAAATCTTGAGCTGAGGACTTCTCTCGGTAAAGGTTTTGGCCTTGTGACTTTTCTTGACGGCGGGAATGTGTGGGTTAAAGCAAATGATATAGAGCTTTCAGAAATGAAATATACTGCGGGTATAGGACTTCGATATAATACCCCTGTTGGGCCTCTCAGAGTAGACTACGGACACAAACTCCAAAGGGAGGAAGGAGAGAGTAAGGGCGAGATACACTTTAGCATAGGCCATGCGTTCTAAATAAAAAGCATGATCTGATTAAGAGATGTTCTGGTCAGATCTTCAAATTAGCCTATGATTTATTCTCTGTGTTATTATAACCACAAAGGATTTTTATGGCGTATAAAGATTTAAGGTCATTTATAAAACTTCTTGAAACTAAAGGGCTTTTACACCTCATAAAGGTAGAGGTTGACCCTATCCTCGAGATTTCAGAGATTACTGACAGGATGTCAAAGAGCCCAAATGGTGGTAAGGCATTATTCTTTGAGAAGATAAAAGGTTCTGCATTTCCTGTTGTGACGAATCTTTTCGGCTCATTTGAGAGGATGTGCCTTGCACTTGAGGTGAATAAGCTTGATGATGTTGCAAGGCGCATAGAAAGCCTTCTCAATCAAGCTCCCCCAAAGACATTCCTTGAAAAGATTGCAATGCTTCCAAAGCTTATTGAATTTTCCCAGTATCTCCCTAAATATGTAAAGGATGCGCCATGCCAGGAGGTCATAGAAAAAGACGATCCTGACCTTTCAAAATTTCCGATTATGAAATGCTGGCCGCAGGATGGACAGCCAACATCAAGAGTCAAAAGTCAGAAGTCAGAAGTCAGAAGTTTAGAAAATGAAGGGAGATTTATTACGCTGCCTATGGTATTTACAAAAGATCCTGAGACAGGAAGGCATAACTGTGGAATGTACCGCATTCATATATACGATAAGAAAACTACCGGCATGCACTGGCACATCCACAAAGACGGAGCAAGGCATTATGAGAAATATAAAAAACTCGGCAAAAAAATGCCTGCTGCAATAGCTGTGGGAAGCGACCCTGCAGTGATTTATTCCTCAAGTGCACCTTTGCCCGAATCAATAGACGAAATGCT
>JAKALU010000106.1 GCA_021824065.1 Nitrospirota bacterium | reverse complement strand
TATCAGGAATAATAAAAACAGCTTTCTCATAACGCAACTCTAAAAAAGTTTTTTACTTAATTTCATTCTTGTAAAAACTCACATTATCAATCCATGAGATTATTCTACCTCTGAAGTGACAGCGCTTCTTCTACAAGCATAACAGGGATTCCATCTTTAATGTGATATAAGAGGCTGCATTTTTTACATATCAACCCATCTTCCTTTTCTGTTAAGATCAGGCCTCCTTTGCATTTCGGGCAGCAAAGAATTTCTAAGAGTTCTCTGCTAAGTGTCATTGTGTTTACCACCTCCTTCAGACTCATTTTAAAATAAATTAACAAAGAATGATATTCCTATATAACACAAAATTTTATAGATTATTGTTTTTTACATGACATTTCATTTCTTTTTCTTAAGAATCCCTGTATAAGATGTAATAATTTTGCCTCTGTCTGATGAGATGACCTTTATATCCAATTTCCACTTCCCGCCTTCTTTAAATGGAATAAGGGTTCCTTTAACAATGGCTTCTGCACTGCTTGGCAACACGCTAAAATTTTTATCGCCTATGACTGCCAACTGTTTTGAAAATTCCCTGGCCATCTTTGTTCCCGTCGCAGAAGGCTTACCATAAAAATCTGTAAAATCTTCCACAGTTACGGTCTTTATAGCCCTTCTTGTTAGTTCGCCTGCAACGAATTCAGCTATACGCTTTAATTTTTTGACATGTTCTTTCGGCAAGGATTGCTGTTCCATGCCTTTTTCTGCTGACAAAATAGCTATGGAGAATAAAAATACAAAAATCAGAGAGATGAAGCCTTTCAATGTGTTCATCGCACCCTTCCCTTTACTCTAAAAACAAAATCATAATTCAATAAGTCTTCCCATTTGTATCCCTTAACCGTTGAACGGGTATCATCGCTGTCTTCATAGGGATTTCCAGGTATAAAAAACCAGTTCACTATTGCCTCTCCTGAATGCCTTAGGATTATCCAGTATCTGCCTGGGCTAAGAACAGGCGATGGTTCCTTGTATTTGGCAAATATAAAATCTACCCAGTAATACCCGGGACGAAACTTTATACTTGCCAGAGAAACAGGCAAAGACCTCTCTCCAGAAAAACCAGGTTTGCCATTTTCATCCTTTGCAACATCAACATAAAGTGTGCCGTCACCTCCGAATTTCCGCATGGCAAGCGAGATGCCCTCCAGAGTTATGGTATTGTCCAATGTGAATGCCTGTGCATATACATATTTTGACGTCACATACTCAGCAGTTTCTTTATCAAAGATCCTGGTAGCCTCGTTACCTGTAACCTGATAAATGTCCACAAGTGTTGGAAACTCCATATTGCCAAACTCAATACTACCCTTCTTTTTTGGAGGAGGCTTGACTACAGGCTCGGGCTTTGGTATTGGCTCGGGTTTTTGTATTGGCGGCAGAGAAACCGCTGCCCTTGCTATAAGATTATTGCTCATTATATATGCCCTCGGTGCATCTTTGGATGTTCTCAGTTTTATATCTACATCGTCATTACCAAAGACTGCTTCTATATTTTCGCTGTATCCTGGAAGATATGGCGATGCCGACCACGAGTCATTAATGTCCTTTGAATCCAGGCCGTGTGTCTGCTTGATGTGTCTCGTTGATGTGAACTGCCTTGATTGCTGGGGGTCATAAGAAAGCCAGCCTAAATCAGAGAAGTATATCTCCATCCATGCATGCCCACCCTGTCCCATGTCCTGCACAAGAAATCCACCTTCAACAGGGACCTTCCACTGCCGCTTGAGGCTTATACCGCCGACAATCCTGGCAGGGATGCCTGCTGTCCTGAGTAATGCCATTGAGAGATGTGTTAAGTTCTGACAGTTCCCCTTGCCTGTTTTAAATGTGTAAAGCGCATCATATTGCGGCGGGTTATAAGTATACTTCACATTGTCAGAGACCCAGTTCAGAATTGCATTTACAGCATCATGTTCTGCTCTGACATTCTCTGTGAGTTTTTTTGAAATTGCTGTTATTTCTTCGTTGTCGCTCTGAACCAGAGATGTTGGCTTAAGAAATACTGCATCTTCCTTTGAAATATCCCTGAGAGGGAATGGCGCTACACTCTCCATTGCACGCAGTTCTGATTTTATAAGTACGTTGAATGATATTGTAACTGCAACATCTTGTCTGAGGTTTTCCCATCTTGCTTTCTTGAATCTGTTGCCGAATTTATCTATGTCGTCAAGCAGAGATGCAGGTTCTGGATTAAACCTTATATCCAGTCCATCCACAGTCTGAGACGTTACTTTATTGACAAATGAAGCAGGGACTGCAGATCTGAAGGTGAGAGTTTTTACTTCCTGTGTGACATCAAAGTTGATCTGCTGAGTTATTCTTATTCTGCTTTCTAATGTCCCGTCGAGTATGAGGGTTTTGGCTGAACATGGCAGGGGAGATAATGTAATAATACAGAGGCATATCAATAAAAGGGGCATTAATTTCATATCTACAAGTCACTTCTGGCACTCATTCAAGTTTCATCATGGTTAAGGTTTTCATACTGTTTATAAATATTCAGCTTGCTATCCCGGTCTTTTATTCCCGTCATTCTGACTTGTCCAGAATCTTTCTTACGATTCCGAACCGATCCCGGATGGAGCAGGGACAAGAGCCGGAAGGATTCCCGACAAGCGGGAATGACAAAAGCTCGTTTCTTAAGAGGCAGGCATCTTATATCTGCCTGCCTCTTATTTATAACCCTACCTCAATACAAATGCTACCTTAGCGCTTGCAAGAAAATTTGCCTTTTGATTTGCAGAAAATATCCTTACTGCATCATCGTCTGAAACCTGAAGGTCCGATGGGTTTACGGCCCCGGCAGCTTTCACGATTAATGGATTCTTTGTGCCTCTCTGCTCAAGAGCCGCCCTTGCCTTATCAACACTGTTTGTATATTCACCGCAGCCCTGCTCTACAAGAACTTTCTGGCTTACCTTGGAAGGATCATAAAGGATTTCTCCTTTCGGAGTAAAAATCCTGTTAATTAAAGCGGGTCTGAAATTGTGTTCTGTGGCGTCAATAATAAGGCCGTCATATCTCTCTTCAAGCGGTACAGGCTTGTGCTTATACAGGGGTGCTGGCTCTACTAATTCTTTTTTTATATCAGGCTTTAATATCTTTGCATAAAGGGCATCTGCGAAACTCCCGGGTCCCGTCATGCCTACTTTCATAATTACAAGGGCCATTTCGTCTTCCTTGTTATATTCCTTATGGACTACCCGTGCGCCTTTTACAAAGCCTGCTACTGCTGCCCTGACAACGTCATAATGGAGTTCAGCATCCTTCACGAATGAATCTCCTATAACCGCCACTCCATCCAGAAACTCGGCCAATTTTCTGTAGGCTAATACCTCTGCCGCCCTTTCCGCAGTCAATCTCTTTTGCCCTGGAGAGGCAGACCCTGGCTTTGGAAGACCCTCAGCGGCAACAAGGATATAGCCGTTTACAAAGGCATCTGCAGGAGACTGTGTAACAGAGAGTTTCTGTTCATTTAGCCATTCGTTTGCCTTTTGAAATTTTTCATCAATCTGGGAAATGGATGATTGCTGTGCAGACAATTGAGATTGGTCCTGATTTATAGTGATACCCGCTGCAAAAAGGATCAGGCATGCAATTGTTACAAATACTTTTTTCATAACATTAACCTCCTTTTTTTATTAAAGTTAAGAGTTAAAAGTTAAGAGTCGAGAGTTTTAAAATTATCACTTTTAACTTTCAACTTCTAACTTTGTTTTTAATAAATATTCATCTTCTGCCTTAGCACCCTGATCGCAAGCAATGCCTCTGCGCCATCAACAACAGCATCTGACCTGAATTCACCGGAAAGCTCGGGTTCCATTATGCCCCTTGTTGTCATATTCATGACAGCGTTATACCATGGGGCTGTTGCCTTAATATCAGGGAATGGTGATTTGTCATGACCGAAATAAGCAGTTGCTATCCTTTCATCACCTGTTAGTTTTATGAGCACATCCTCGAGGATTAATGCCATCTCGTGCCTCAAAACAGGCTCCGCTGGCATAAATAGATATGCCTTTGTGGTTTCATCATATTTTGGTTCAAGCCCCCTAACCTTCCACTTCATTATTGTGAGGATCTCATCTTTAAATGGATGATTAAGCACATCTGCTGGCGTGAACTCTGCCTTCATTTTTTCTATCTGTGATTGAACCGGGATACGACCAGCAAATAGCTTATCCAGTTTAAGTTCATCAATAAGCAGTGCTGCAAGGTCTGCCCTTGTCACCGAGTCCTTAATTGCTATCTGTTTGCCAACATCTCCTACTGTTATACCTGCCATTGCGCGGACTATCTTATCTACACGTTTCCATGCCTTGTCAGCCTTTTCGTGCCACTTGCCTTCCCTCTTCATATTAAGAACATCAGCAAATTTATCCCTTGCCTTTTGAAATTCCTTTGCATCAAGATATGCGAGACCCATAAAATAGTTGGCAGCCTCTGCGCCCTGATAATAGACCAGCTTTCTCTCGTCAACCTTCAGTCCCTTGCAGTCATTAAAAGCATCCTCTGCCATATCGAGCCAGTCTTTTTCCTTTAACGCTGTATATACACGTATGGCTGCAACGAGATAGTCAAACTTGTCTTCATCAGAATCAGCAAGTTTATCTGCCTTTTTCAGGTGCTCTTTAGCACGTTTAGCCTCAACAGCTTTAAATTTAGGGTCACTTTGCGCCTTAGCCTTTTCGGCATTCACAATTGCAAGGCCGCTGTGTCCAGGGGAGAATTTTTCATCGCAATAAAGTGACCTCTCAAATTTTTCGCTTGCAATGTCAATTTTCCCTTTTTCTAAATTCTCCATCCCCCTCAGGTAATGGTGGGGAGGATTATCCTCAGGGTCGGTGCATTTAGCAACAGGCTTCGCGCAAGCAGAGACAAACATAAGAATAAAAGCTACCAATAAAAACCTAATGCAATACTTCATATATGCCTCCTTTTCCTTATCTTTAATCCAAACATGTATTTAGAATGATGCAGATGTTGGGAGAAAATTTATTTTTCGATACCTTTGCTACCTTTCTCTGATGGTACTTACGAATATTTTTATCCATATTCGTTTCAAGATAATTTCAATAAAATTATCGAGTTAAATAAATTTTTGAGCAATATCTGCATCATCTGTGTTAATTAAAGTGACTGTGTAGAACTTACATCGTCACCTTCCTTTATATCATCGATATTACCCTTCATAATTGTAGCAGTTGCAGAGCCTCGGTCAACCTCGGTCACCTTTATCTCTGCTATTGTATCCACCAGACGTTTTATGACCTCTCCAGTTGTAGGGCTTTTAATTTCCTTTTTTATTCTAACGATGTACAGGGTCTGACCAACGCTTACTCCCTGCTTACTCCCTGCATCTATAATAATTTTCCCTTCTCCGGCATAAGCTACTTTTGCCTTAATTGCTCCGCCTGTGCTTTCTGGTCCTCCCTGCGCTCCTGTAATCTGTTTTACTACATCAACCACTGACTGACGGGTGGCCTGTCCAAGTATGGTCTCTTCGAATCCCTTACTGCCAAATGCTACATGGCCAGCGCCATGGAAATCAGCAGCAGAAATCTTTACACCACTCTTGCTCTCCGAAGCCTTCCCCTCAGCCACAGCAACTATCTCAGCAGTTGTAGTGTCAATCATCCTTGCATCAATATAAACAGTAGCAGTGGTAGTCGAGACCCCTACGCCTCCTCCAAACAGTTTTCTTCCGATAAAGCCCGTATCAACAGTTTGAGTATCAATGCTGAATTGAGTAATGCTGCCTATAATCACATACTGAACACCGAGGATTTTGCCAATCTGTGCAGCGGTAGAGGCATCTACCAGGCCGCTTGCCCCAAATTTCTGCTCGCTGATAACTTTCTCTATCTGCCTTCTCTCTATCACAGAAAAGGTGCCGTCCTTAACAAGCTGGGTAACCGTCATATCTGATATCCCCTTACCTATGTTCCAATCCCCTGGCCACCACCTGTCTCTTATTGTTCCATACTCGAAATCCAGCACCGCTACCTTCTTCTTTTTTGCAGCTTCGGATGTAAAGGCACTGATACAGAGAACAGCAATAACCAAAAAAACTGTGAATATTTTTTTCATATACTCATCCCCCTTTAATTTTATGCGGGTCTATAATTGATATTCCACAACCACGGAATAATTAGTAAAATTCGTGAGTCTAAAGTTCCTCTGGACAAGGCTATTTATAAGGTAAACTATATTCTCGGGGTAACCAACCAGAAACTCGCCAAGGGTCTTTTCATCAACCGAGATAACCCACGCAGTATTCTGCAAAGTCTCTTTTATCTGAAAATTTATGTTTATATCAGATACGCCCCTTACGCTTACACTTATCTTTTTTGAGGAACCTTTGATATGTTTTGCCAGGGCATTTAAAACCATAGGTGTGACCTTTTCTTCAAGCGCCTGGATGCCTTTCTCAGTTGCGTCTTCTACGCTTATAGCCAGACCTTTTGCCTCCTCTGCGCCTGTTTGGAGGATAACATTTTTCCCTGCCTTGTCTCTGGTGATCAGCCTGTAAGTCAGCCTGACCGTGACATTGTGAAACGGCATGGAAACACCATAACCCACATCCTCTCCTTTTTTTGTTGAGATAGTGTAGTCAATCTTCCCGATGAGGAGGACATTTGAGAGGAACTTGTACATCAGGGACCTCAGGGTCATGTAGTTCCCTGACTTCAGCGCCCTCTCAATCTCAGCAGCATCCATTGCATGGGTTGGAGCCACATCCACTACCTGATAGCCCTGCTCTATGAGCTTTCCTATTAATCTCTCAGACAGGACATTTGTTTCTTCATATTCGTCAGCAGTTTGGAGATAACTGCTGTGTCTGGTGTCATATTCACTTATAACCTTTGGTTTTCTTGCAGGGATAAACACTGCTATAGAATTATTCAAGGCCAAAGACATCAGGGCGTCCTGTGCCTTCGCTGGCTCAACGCATGCGTTTATTCTGACCCAGAATGTGTCTTTTCGGTTCTCCTCTTTGAGAACTTTATATCCCTGGATTGTGCCCCTGATATTTTTACTTATAGCATCATCAACAATAGCAAAGTTCTGAACTACAGTCTGCGCCTTAACCTCAACACCGAGTGTCTGCTCTATTGCGGTCCATTTTGCCCTTGCTATCGCCTCTGTTTTAGAAGACGGAATGTCATTATTGAGTATGACAGCCTCTCCCTCCACATTAATGCACTTGACCTCTGCTGCCTCGGACAAAAAAAGAGGCGTTAAACAGATGAAAAAAAAGAAACTCAAAAATATAATCTTGAATTTTAAGTTGTATTTCACCATTTTGATATCCGGGTTTTAAGTTTAAAAACTAAAACTCAAATCCTGCTTCAACAAAAGGTCCCCCAAAGCGCATGCTTGCCTTTACATCGCTCTCGTCTATTTTTACGTCTTCGTATCTATACCCAGCCGCAATGAACGCAAGGCCAATAGGCCGAACCTTTACCCTTCCAATCAGGTCATAATAATGGTTTGAGCTATATGCAATCCCTCTCAACTCAGCCTCAATCCCTATAAGCTTAACGGGCTTGAGCTGGGCAGCAGCATAAAGCATTGGCACAGCGATGGTGAGGCTTTTCGATTCGCTTATACCTGTTTGAGGCTGCCTTATCTCAGCATGAAAATCAATAATCCTCGCATTAAGCCCGAGCTCTGCATTAAATTTTCCAAGAGTGGCAGTCTTGATGAATGGAAGCCCATAGTATAAACCAATGTCATAATGGTCAAGTCTCGCGCTCGATGAGAAAGGCACATTCGCAACAAATGTCTTATCACCGAAAGTAAAGTTTATATCTTTGCTTCCGTCAGCCTCGAATTTCATAGGCGTTGCCATGAAATAGATATTTGGCAATACCAACGGCATATCTACTTTGACCCTGCCAAAGACCTTTGTTTTTGAATCATATTTCAGTTCGTTTTCGATGCTCAATGATTCTCCTTTGTAGCCAAGGTCACCCTTTGGATCCTGCCCCCACACTCCAATAGCAGCCTCAAGACCAACAGCAGAGGCTATCTGAGGAACTACAAAGATTAAAGCTAAAGATAAAATCCAAGCAAAAACCCTGAACCGATTCATAAATTCCCCCCTTATTAGATTGAATTTTATAAAACCCTTAATAGGTGTAGAACCGAGCACCTTTTAGTTAAAGAAATAGCAGATGAACCTACTAATGTCAAGGTATTTTTACCGTCTGATTCCGTCTGATTTCAGTACAAAAATTCATTGGTCTCTTTTAATCTATTGGCAAGTTCCTTTAAAAATAAGGTTGCTATCTTTGGATCTTCTCTGAGAAGCGTCTCAAAATTTTCAGGGTTTATAGCAAGAACAACAGTGTTATCCTCTTCTGCCTGTGCACTCGTAGTCCTCGGAGTTCCGATCAATAATGCCATCTCCCCGAAATATTCACCTCTTTGCATAATCTTAACTATCTGCTCTTTTCTTACGAGCCTCACTCTGCCTGACATGATATAAAACATCTCGTTGCCTTTTTCCCCTTCTTTGAATATAACTTCACCAGTACTATAATTTCTCCCAAACCTTCTTATAAGTTTGTTAGAGGCTTTATCAGCGCGGGGTTCATAGAACAATCCGTGGAGTAAAAGAACG
>JAKALU010000105.1 GCA_021824065.1 Nitrospirota bacterium | reverse complement strand
ATCTTAGTTGATGTAAAATATATCTCGCTTATAAATCTGATCCCGGATAGGGAGGTCGTAAAAGAACTTCTCCAGTCCGGTGCTAACACAAAAAACATCATGCACGAGTTAAAAAAGCTCATGCTGGATAACGATTACAGAGATAAGATGATAAAACATTTTATGACAATCAGGGAGATCTTTTCAGGGAAAAAACCCTCCTTCAGGGTAGCAGAAATGATATGTGAGATGATTCTATGAATGTCCTGAAGAAAATACTGAATCTTTCGAGACCATACTGGGGGAGAATAGCCCTTGCAGGTATTTGCAGCATCATTATCTCAGGGCTTAATGGTTCTCTGGCATGGCTTGTCAAGCCGGCAGTAGACAAGGTGTTTGTCGAAAAGGATGGCACTTTCCTGTTGCTGATTGCGTCTGCGATATTTGTAGCTTACTTTTTAAGGGGCATCTTTTCTTTTTTCCAGTCGTATCTGATGAGGTCTGCAGGCGTAAAAATAGTCAGGGATATCAGAAACATGCTCTATCACCATGCAACTGCCCTCCCCATGAGCTTTTTTGGAAAAGATTCTACAGGAGCGATGATATCAAGAGTAATAAATGATGCAGGCGCTGTTCAGGGACTTTTGTCATACACGGTTAAAGACCTTTTTGTGGAAAGCTGCACAATAGTGGTGCTCATAGGTGTTGCCATGTATATGAGATGGGACCTGACATTAATAGCAATCATCGTACTTCCCTTGGCTCTGTATGCTGTTGCACGGCTTGGAAAAAGACTCAAGAAGGTAAGCATGAGGGCACAGGAAAAGATATCGAGGATAACCGAAATACTCTCCGAGAGTTTTTCAGGCATAAAGATTATAAAGTCATTCTGCAGAGAAGAGGACGAGGCATCACGTTTCAGAGATAAAAATCAGGACTATTACAGGGAATTAATGAGGTCAACAAGGATAATCGAGGCAACATCATTGATAATGGAATTCGTTGGGGGACTTGGAATTGCATTTGTAGTCTGGTATGGAGGAAGTCTTGTAATCAATAATAAGATAACCCCAGGACAGTTTTTCTCTTTCCTGACAGCTATATTCATGATTTACACACCTGCAAAGAGACTTGTAGGCGCCAACAATTCTCTCCAGCAGGCAAAGGCTCCGCTGGAAAGGGTAGACAAACTGCTTGCAGAAGAAAAAGAACAAGAAGGCAGGATTGAATTGAAGGGAATAAATAAAGATATTGTATTTGAGAAAGTCTCTTTCAGATATGAGAATACGAACGATGACGCTCTGGAAGATATCAACCTCGGAGTGAAAAAAGGAGAGATTATCGCTTTCGTAGGCAGAAGCGGAGCAGGGAAAACAACATTCGTTGACCTTATATCAAGATTTTATATTCCAACAGAAGGTGCGATTTATATAGATAGTACGGATATCTCAGATGTCAGTCTGAAATCCCTCAGACCGCTGATTGGAATTGTAAGTCAGGACATAATACTCTTCAATGATACAGCCCGCGCCAATATAGCTTACGGCAAAAAAAGGGCAACAGAAGAAGATATAATAACCGCTGCAAAGGCAGCGTTCGCTCATGACTTTATACTTGAGCTGCCACAAGGCTATGACACGGTTATCGGTGAAAGAGGGGTGAGGCTCTCTGGCGGCCAGAAACAAAGACTCTCTATAGCAAGGGCAATACTGAAAAATCCTCCGATACTTATTCTCGATGAGGCAACGTCATCCCTTGATACAGCCTCAGAGATGATGGTACAGAAGGCACTCGAAATGCTTATGGAAGGCAGAACAACGTTTGTAATCGCCCATAGGCTTTCAACAGTAAGAAGGGCAGACAGGATAATAGTACTTGACAAGGGCAGGATTGTTGAATCAGGAACACATAATGAACTTTTAGCTCTAAACGGTTTTTATAGAAAACTCTATGACCTTCAGTTCGATGATTCAAAAGTTGATTTATAGCTTTTTGTATTCTGTTGTATTAATTTTTCTTTTGCCATTCCAGTACAGAAAAAGGCCAAAGGAACTCAGGCAAAGATGGCTTAGAGAAAAGTTTGGGACTTTCAACTTTCAACTCTCAACTCTCAACTCTCAACTAATCTGGCTTCACGCTGTCTCTGTCGGCGAGGTCATGGCAGCAATACCGCTACTGCGCAGACTTAAAGAGAGGTTCCCTTCGATTAATCTTCTAATTTCGACAATCACTGACACTGGGCAGAAAGTTGCAATCGAAAAAGTACCGGACGGCACACAGGTCATTTATCTCCCATTCGACCTCAACTTTATATTAAGACGGACATTTAGAAACATTCAGCCCACCCTATTCATCACAATGGAGACAGAACTCTGGCCTAATTTGTTCAGGGGATTCAAAAGACAGAATATACCTGTAATCATTCTGAATGGCAGAATATCCGAAAATTCATTCAAGGGGTATAGCAAGATAAAATTTTTCATGAAAGATATTATCCAATGTGTTGACTTTTTTGGGATGCAGGATTCTGTTTATGCAGACAGGATAAAGGCCCTTGGCGCTATAGAAGAGAAAGTAAAAGTTCTTGGTAATTTTAAGTTTGATACAAAGCCTTCCGAGAATATCCCTGAATGGACTAAGTTATTGGCCTTGCCTGTCATAATAGCTGGAAGCACTCATAGAGGAGAGGAGGATTTAATCATTTCTGTCTTTGAAAAACTTAAAAAAGATTTCCCAGGGTTAAATTTGATTATTGCTCCAAGACATCCTGAAAGATTTGCAGAGGTAGAGGAATTGGTGAAGGCAAAAGGACTCGAATATGTAAAAAGGTCGGAGCTTGTCAAGAGAGCAGAGGAGCAAAAACGCAGAAGAGCAGAAGCAACCCCACCTCCCCCATCCCCTCCTTGGCAAGGAGGGGAGAAAGGAGAGGTACAAAGGGAGGATAGGAGGGTTCAGGCTTCCGGACTTGTTATTATCCTCGACGCAGTTGGTGAGCTTGCATCTGTTTACAGAGCGGCGGACATTGCGATTATAGGCGGAAGTTTTATTGAACACGGCGGCCAGAACCTGCTTGAACCTGCATACTGGGCAAAACCCATCCTGTGTGGCCCCCACATGGAGAACTTTCCATTTGTGAAAGAATTCTACGAGAAGAATGCTGCAATAGAAGCTGACGAATCAGGACTTTTTGATAAATTAAAAGAACTCCTACAGTCTCCTGAAAAAAGAAAATCTTTTGGTGAAAAGGCAAAGGAATTGTATAACGAAAAGTCAGGCGCAGTTGAGCGGGCAGTAAAAATAGTTGAAAAATTCATTGCCTGAGACTGTTGGCTTTTAATATGAAGGACGAAAGACATGGCTGACAAAAAACAAGAGTATATCGTATATGTAGACGATAATTTTCACTACATGGATGAGAGTGAACGGTACAGGCTTGGAGAATTTGATGACTATGAGAGTGCTCTTTCAGCCTGCATGGAACTGGTAGATAGTTTCCTGCTTACAGCGTATGCTGCAGGTGTAACATCAGCAGATGAACTTTACAGACAGTATACCACTTACGGAGAAGACCCGTTTATTGTCCCGGAAGACAAAGACCATCCATTTTCAGCGTGGGGATATGCAAAGCAGCGTTGTCAGGAAATCTGTAAAGAGACCAGAAAGGATTAAGGAATTTGGGGAGATGATAAAAGGCTCACAAATCTTTGGCAACGGAAAGGTTAGGAATAAACACGATGGAACCACCGATCGGCGAGCATGAAATCTTAAGCATAGTTGATAGTGTGATAAGAAAAGATGAAAAGCTCGGCGAGCAGGCAGGCGGCAGCGGCCATCTCGGGTTTGTAACTCATCATATTGATAATATCAATGAAGTCAGACAGGTTCAGACGAACAAGGGGCAGGGTTGGAAGATTACCTACACCTATACAATTGTTGTCGAAACGGAGTTTACATATTATCCAGATAACCCTCCACGCCAAATCAAATACAAAAAGGCAATTGTGATTGATGAGAATGGAGGAGTTATTGAAGAATCAAAAAAGGAATCTCTCGGCAAATAAAGTTTGTCATCCTATATTTCTGAATAAAGTCTTTAGTGGTAGAATATAAGTTACGCACTGTGAAGGTTCCCTTTATGCCTGAAAAGCGGCTAAGAATACCAACCAACGAGCCCCTGATTGCGCTTGTGCTCAATCAAGAATCAAAAACTGCAGATGACGTGTATGCAGACATCTACGCCATAAACGACACGTCCGAACCGTTCATCATCAAAGCAAAGGCTAATTTCTTTCAAACAGTAAGTGAAGAAACAGGTGAAGGAATTACACACGGTCCAAGGCCGGTTGAAGAGATAACACTCGAAGCAAAATCCTTTATAAAAGTCGGCGATATTATTGAATGGGAACTTGATTCAGCCCTCTGGTTCGATGTTGCCTTCAAGCACCAGGGCGATGAAATTTTCACCTGCAACAGCTATGACCTCAAAAGCGGCAAAGATATTAAGTGCACGTTGCCTGTTATGAACATTGAAGGATATATTTACATGGTGACGCTATCGAAAGAAGAGTAAGAAGTTCCCTTTTATCGAGGTCAAGGCATTATTTTAAAGTATTCAGGTTGCATAGAGGAGGACGGATGATTGAATGCCCTAAATGTCAGAAGGAGCTAACCATCTGTGGCAGCATTAACCTTATGCCATCTGAGTCACATTATCATGAGATTACTGTTCAATGGTTGAAGAGCGAGCACTGTGGAAGCCACTTTTACGGAGAATATATTGAATATGCCCATATGTCATGGGATAATGATTTCATACATCAACTTTCTGATGAAGTTGATTCAAAGGAATGGACGAGGACCCTTGAGCTTTTGAAGGAATGCCCTAATCCGAATGACAGACACTGCACCTGCGATATCCATAAACGATTTGCACGATATAGATTTGCTTGAAAAACAAATTTTGTTCAGGGGAAAATAGAGCAATGTATACAGACCTGATAGGCAAGGCAATACAGATAGCAGCAATCTGTCACGAAAACCAGTACCGGAAAAACCCTGAAAAGAAAATCCCCTACATCTCGCACCCTGTTGCTGTAGGGATGATGCTGGCGCACTATGGGTATTCTGAAGGTGTTGTCATTGCAGGGATTTTGCATGATACTGTTGAGGATACGGGTATGACAATTGACAGGATAAGAAAGGAATTTGGCGATGTAGTTGCATCACTCGTTGCCGAGACATCAGAGAAGGACAAGAGCCTGCCATGGGAAGAACGAAAATCGCAATACATTGAACATATTCAGGATGCGAGTGAAGAGGCAAAGGCAATAAGCTGCTGTGACAAGATCCACAACATGAAGTCCATGATTGAATCCATTAAAGCAGGAGGGGACATCTGGCAGAGCCTCAAAAGAGGGAAGGAACAACAGGTTGAGAGGTTTACGAGGATGCTGCCAATCTTTAGAAAGTCCTTGAAAAAAGAGATGGTGAGCGAATATGAAACAACACTTAAAAGACTTATAGAAATTTAGAATTCATGACCCGCTCAAGGTTACGCCATTATGTATACAGATATAATTAGATGGATTATTGCACTTGCAGCAATCCTGCTTTCATTGGCGATTGCCGTTTCAAATTGGAGGATTTTTTTCATCCAGATTAAACGTAAGTCCCCGGATGCGAGGGCTCCTTCATTTATCCCCTTTATAGGCGGTGTTCTTGGGGCCATTGGAGCATTTGTCTGTCCTCTTAAAGTGGTTTCATTTTTTTTCTGGGTTCCTGCTATCTTAGATTTTGGTTCTGTCCCTTATCTTTTGATTATGGGATATGTGGCAATTCTGTCTGCAATACGCAACCTTTTTAAGAAGGTGTAAATTTAATGAAATGGAAAGAGAAGATTCGGTAATAGGCTGTTTACTCGGCACAGCAATTGGTGATGCCATTGGACTGTGCTATGAAGGACTGTCAAAACAAAGGCAATACAGGATGTTCCCTGATATAAATGGATACCATTTTATCTTTGGCAGGGGCATGACCTCTGATGACACAGAACATACCTGTATGGTTGCCCAGGCATTGATAGTTTCAGGCGGAGATGTGAAGAGGTTTTTGAAAAACCTCGGATGGAGGTTCAGATTTTGGCTGCTCGGCCTTCCTGCTGGTATCGGATATGCAACATTAAGGGCAATTTTGAAGTTATGGTTCGGTTTTTCACCAGAAAACAGCGGAGTGTTTTCAGCAGGTAACGGGCCTTGCATGAGAAGTGCAATCATTGGTGTTTGCTATGGGAATGACATCAAGAAGTTATGTGAACTGGTAAAGGCATGTACCCGGATTACCCACACAGACCCAAAGGCAGAATTCGGTGCACTGGCTGTTGCACTTGCAGCCTTTATGGCGTCCAATGAACCGGAAAGAAACATTTCTCCTTATGAGTATTATCAGATGCTCCAGGATATCTCAGGCGCAGATGCAAAGGAATTCCTTGAATTGATTAAAATGGCAGTGGAAAGCGTTGCTGCCGGACAGACTACAGAATCATTTTCAAAAGGACTCGGGCTCAGTAAGGGTGTCAGCGGATATGTTTATCACACAGTTCCTATTGTAATACATGCATGGCTTAAGAATCAGAAGGACTATCGTTCAGCAATTATGGAGGTTATTCGCTGCGGCGGTGATACGGATACCTCAGCAGCGATCCTTGGGGGTATTATAGGTGCATGTGTTGGGAAAAATGGTATTCCAGAAGAGTGGCTCGATGGTTTGTTGGAATGGCCCAGGAATGTTCGATGGCTGGAAATGCTCGGGAAGAGATTGGCTTATGTATCGTATCATGGCACAGCCCAGCAGGCATTGTCTCTGCCAGTTTATGGACTTTTTCTGAGAAATATCTTTTTTATGTTTTTGGTATTGTTTCACGGACTGCGCAGATTATTACCTCCGTATTAAATATGGATTCTGTTACATTTAACATATTAAAATGATCTATCGTACACTGTTTCTGTTTTATATTTTAACTGTATCGGATTTCTTGACGGAGGCAGCCGTGAAAGGTGTAGAACTCGAAGGCTATGCATTGCAAGAAAGCCGTGTTGAGGGATATGAAAGAGAACGTCTTATCTGGTCTGGGAAATTCTATTCACCTGAGAAAAATAAAGACATCCAGGTATGGATTCACTATAATACAAAGCTTGACAAACCCTCCGATAATTACTCTTATCAGGTTGCAGAAAAAAACGGCCTTGTTTTGGACGTGCCTTTTTATGGGAAGCGTAAAGCTTTATATTGGGAAGGGTCTGAGCAAGACCGTTGGCTTTTTGTAAAAGCAGGGAAACACGCTTATGAGTTTTTATACCGCGAGAGTGAGACAGGGCATCGGGAGCAAATCTCTCCAATGCACCCATCGGTTTTTAGAAAAATTCAGATAGATTCCAAAACAAAAGAAGAAATATTAAAAGAACTCAGGGGATTTCAAAAACATGAACTTTACAGGTTTGCCCGTGCTTTTCTGGATGCAAAGGACCTGCTCTCCACAAAAAAGCTGTTGCAGATTAGTGATCTGAACTTCACCAGTCGACCACACCGGGGAGAGGGTAAAACAATTAAACCTTTGCTTCCCCAAGACCAATCCTTCCGTATTGATCTTCCGTTTAAAGAGGGAGAAGGGGTGATATGGGAGGTTTTATTAAAGGAAAGGGCTCAAAATTTTTTCCCAAGGGCTATTAAAACTGAAAAACCCGTCCCCTGTGTAAACTGTGAGGTTGCACTGAAGCTTCCGCAGTATCAGGGCAATGAAAAATGGATTATTCAAAAAACAGATCCAAACGGTAAAGTCAAACTGGAGTTTGAAATTGACAATGTCATGAAGAAGACCATCCTTTTAAGGGATTCGGAGGGAGGATATCAGTTTACAGGTCATCTTTATATCCGTTATGGAAGAGACATAGAAGATTATCTGGATGGGAAAAAGAAAAGAATTTTTGCCGATACACCTGAAGAGTTAGACATACAGAAATTGAGGCAAATGATTAGAAGGGATTTGGACGTTGCCTATAACCCTGATGAAAATCTGCATGGCAAGGGTGAGTTAAGTAAAGAAGCATTGGTTGTTCTTAACAATTCATTCCCGGACTGGGGAAAACTGAGATATCTGCCTCCAGTCAAGGACAGGACAGCAGGATGGATAAAAGAGAATTTAAAATATATTATGCAATTAATGAAAGAACCCTTTATCACCGAAAAGACCTGGCGTTCTTCAGAGACTGACCCGTATTATTGGGATTTTCGCATGGTTACAGAGGTAGGGCAGGCTGTTTATTTGAAGCAGGCTCTTACAGATGGCGAAAAAAGATTGCTCAGAGAGATTGCTGATGTATTTTTGAATAAGGTCAAAAATTTACCCTGGCCTTCTGCTGTAGCCATAAGCAAAGACACTAAAGTGTATGAGCACAAAGACGAATCATTTACGCCCCATTTTTATGCTGTTATTACACTTGCAAAGGCATACGAGATCTTCCATGACGTTAAATTTCTTGAACAGGCTGTAAAGCAGATTGAACTGGCAGAGAAAGAATTTTTTAAGGAGCCTTCGTCTGCGTCCCTCGAAGACCTGATAAGGCTCGGCCAGGCATATAAGGTATTATCATGTTATCAGACATACGGGCAGCATGGCCGTTCTTTTCAAAAAGAATATGAAAAGATTGTAAAACTGACAATTACACGGCATAAGGACTGGAGAGAGGAACAGATTACGG
>JAKALU010000104.1 GCA_021824065.1 Nitrospirota bacterium | reverse complement strand
GGACGTGATGAGCACAACGAGGCATTGATAAGGATGTTTGAAAGCGATGGCACATTCACAGGAACGACAATAAAGGCAACTGACAGCAAGTATGGCGTGAATGTAAGCCTCGGAAGGTTTAAGTAAGCTTGCAGGAGAACTTTTTATGATTATGAGGCGTTTGTTTATCATAGGACTTGCAATATTAACCATACTTTTATATGGGAGGAGCCAGATAATAGCAGGAACTGCCACACCGCATGACAGCACTGATGCATTAAAACCTGTTTATTGTAATGATTGTCATAGTGTCCACAAGGCACAGGGTACGAGCCTGACAAATGAGTCATCAAATGAAAATCTCTGTCTGTTCTGTCATAGTGCTACAGGCATAGCCGTGAGTAAACCATTTAATAAGATTACAGACCAGGCTACCCCGAACACATCAGGCACATCCCACAGGTGGGACAGGAGTATTGCTGCCGGGGTGGCACCTCTAAACCTTGTAGCAGGAAGCGCCGATAACCCTTATGGACTCAGGACTTCGAGTGAGATCAGCAATACAGCCCTTACAACACAGCTTGCAAAATTTAATAATGTTGTTACATGCTCTGTCTGTCATAACCAACATGCTCAATCAAATACTCCATGGGATCCTAATGCGCCGGGTTCAGGGAGTGGAAGGCACTTTCAGAGATTAACGAATGATCTGAACCAGATGTGCGAGGACTGTCATTATTACAGAACAACAGCAACAAGCGGGACTGATGTAAGAGCATATGACGGAAAGAAAAAGAGCCATCCAGTTGTGAAGGACCTTACTGCTGATGTCGATGCAACCCAGTTCATTGGAGCAGCGCCACTTGAGCCAAATTATAATCCACAGACTACTGCTCCAAGGTACCATCAGAATGGCACCGGGGACACCAACACCACTAACAACACAGTGCTCGATTCCTCAAGTAAGGTAAGATGCATGTCGTGTCATGGCATTCATTATACTGACTCAGATTCTTCAACAACAGACAGTCCATAACATGAACTTTTATATGCGAAGAGAGAGGTGGAATTTATGATAACTCAAGGATCAAAGATCAAAAGTCCAACCTGTCTGACATTGGTATTTGCTTTTGTATTTCTATCTCTTCTCTATAACACAGGCATTGCAGACGCAGCCTGCACAAGGAATTATCCATCAGTCCTTTTTACACCTACAAGCGGTGTTGTAGTTGTGCCTCCAGCAAGTAATACTAAAGTCTATACAGTTACGATAACTAACAATGACAAGGAAGACACCCCTGGAGAGTGCGGTGGTTCTTCAACCTTTTCTCTAAGCATTGTCCCTGAGACTAATCCAGGGAGTTTTGTAACTCCATCAGTCCTCGGCTCAGGCAGCACAGGGCCTTTAGCTTTAGGCGCAAGGTATAATACGACTCTTACAGTTACAGCCGCAGTATCAATTACAGAAGGGCATACACTCACAACAATAGTTCAGGCAGCAGATCCTGTAAACCATGGTGGTGCAACTCCCAAGACAGGGAAAGGCAGTGTTATAACAAAGGCCTCTGCTTATAAAGGTGAGGGTAATATCATTAAAAGGGCAAAAGAGGAGACCTGCCATGCATGTCATAAAACAGACAGGAACAGGACGCCGTCTGATGCTGACTGGGGCGAGGCAATAAAGACCCACAGTTCTACTTCTCTTAACTCAAATAAATGGTCAGCCTCGGGAGGATGGGGCGTTGCAGGCGGGAAATACGGAGAGTTTGTATGCACAACATGCCATACAGCACATGACACAAAAAATATATATCTGATAAAAGAGACAATAACAACTCCTGATGGCACGAACTTTCAGGGCAGGGCATCAAACAGCGTTGCTGTTGATTTCAGGGTTAGATCAGGAACCCCTGCTAACCCCGGTCCTCAGACACCAGGCATTATGGGTGATGACTCTGTAACACACGCAACCTCAGCCTTTATATGCGAGGTATGTCATACCTATGATTCATTACAGTCTACTGGCGTGAATAAACATGCCTATACTATGACTGTAACAACTACTCATAACAATGGAGTGGACTGCATATCATGCCACGACCACAAGAAATCATTTTCAGGAGGGGGTTGCACAGGATGCCACGGCAATCCTCCAACAACTACAAACATCGGAGGTCCGGATGGCCTTGCTACTCCTGCAACAGGTGCAACGAACCCTGTAAGCCCGGGCGCTCATCAAGTGCATGCTGTTACAAGAAGCATGTTATGTGATACATGCCATACAGGCGGTATGCCTGCAAGCGCTATCCCAAGCAATACAATACACATAGGGTTTACAATCAACAACACAAATGTCCCAGGGTTTGTGGGCTCATCTACAGGCGGGACTTTGGATGCCCATTCACCTCTTAATGCGCCTTACACTGGTTGGGTTGCTGCCGCAGGAACTACAGTCAACCTTGTTGGGGGCTATACTACTAATTGTTCAAGCCTTTATTGTCATGGCAGTACCCTTACAGCAGGAACTAAGACAAATCCTTCATGGGTAGGCGGCTCTGGAGAAGCTGTATGCGGTACATGTCACGGTGGCACTGCTTATAATCAGGCATCTGCTAATCCGCCGACTGCTGGCAACCATACAAAACATGCCAGCACAGCCGCAGGCAATCTCGCTCTTGCATGTAATAAGTGTCATAATTCTACTTTAAATATGAGCCATGTCAATGGCGATGTTGCATGGTCGCTGGATTCAACAGACCAGAAAATAGGGGCTTCAGCTACTTACAGTGGTGCGTTGAGCGGTTCAACGGGCGGACTTGCACCGAGTGGTACATACGGAAACTGCGCGAACATTTATTGTCATAGCAATGTCCAGGGGCAAACAGACGGTACAGGTTCTCCAACCTCATATGCGTCGCCTCAATGGGGAGGCTCCACCACATGCGCAAGCTGCCATGTTGATATGTCGTCAAGCCCTTCAGCAACAGGAAGCCATATAAAACATGCCCAGACTAATGGCTATGCCTGTTCCACCTGTCATAACAGCGCTGGTTCAGGGACAACCAAACATGCAGATAGAAATATAGATGTGACTTTCACTGCATTGAATCCATCAGGCACATATAACGGCTCTAATACAGTTCCCGGTGACCATACGCCCGGGCAGGGATATGGAACCTGTTCAACTGTTTATTGTCATTCAGACGGAGCCGGCACATATCAGAGCCCTGTATGGGGCGGTACAGTGTCTTGTGGTAACTGCCATGGACTGCCGCCAAACACAGGTAAACACTCAACGCACACTGATGGCACAGGCGCTGCTTATGGGAACGACTCTAATAGTTCTATTACAACTGCATACAGGTTTAACTGCGGCAACTGCCATCCATTAAGTTCTTCAAACCATGCAAATGGCACAATTGATATAGAGCTTTACAATGCATCTGCAACCGGGTTTAAGGCTAATAACCCTTCAACTGCGTCGAGGACAGGAACAGGCACAAATACGCAGTGCAGCGATGTATACTGCCACAGCAATGGAGCAAGCGGTGCAGACAGGGCATATAAACAAACACCGACATGGGGTGGAGCATTCCCGGCTGCAAACAAGTGCGGGCAATGCCATGACAACCCGCCACAGTATGCAGGCCAGTCACACTATGTTTCAACCGGATTTATGGGCAAAGAAGGAGGACATTTTGTAGGTGTACATTTCGATAACATATATACAGGAAGTACCGGACTTGCATCAGCCGGAACAGGTAACACCAATAGCCATGGCAATTCTGCATACTCGACAACTATGAGCTGTTACATCTGCCACAATGGCGAGGTCAGTTCGACAACAATTGATACTTATGCGTTGAATAACCTCGGTAGCAGCAGTATGAAGTGTTCAACTGCAAGCTGTCATACAGGGGTTTCAACGACACCTTCGCAGAACGGCGTAATAACAGATAAGAGCAAACACATAAATGCAGCAAAGAATGTGGACATAGCCAATATGGCTAATACAATGAGGTCGAAGGCACAACTGAGGACAGCTTCAAAGCCAGCAACATGGACTCAAAATGTTGGCTATAAAGTAGCCGGTTCATATGACAGTGCTACTATCAACTCAACAGACTGGAGCTCAGGCACAAAGACATGTACGACAGCGTGCCATAACGGGCAGCCTGTTACATGGGGCGATACTAATATAACATGCTATAGCTGTCATACGAGCCTGTAGGGCGTCAGTTATTTAATATTTAAACTTTTAGCACTGTGTTTAGTTCAGGAGTTCTCAATTAATGTCACCAGAGGAAAGACTCACAGCATCAGGTATTGAGCTTCCGGAAGCGCCTAAACCTCTCGGCTCATATGTCCCATTTGTAAGGACAGGCAGTCTCGTCTTTCTAAGCGGCATATTGCCTTTAAGAGAAGGTAAGCTCACAAGACAGGGAAGGGTTGGCGAGAAAGTTACTATCGATGAAGCAGCAGAAGACGCAAGGACAGCAGCTATCAATGCCCTTGCAATCTTAAAGTCTAATCTGGGAAGCCTTAATAAAGTCAGACGGTGTGTGAAGATAACGGGTTATGTTTCCTCCTCGCCTGATTTTACAGATCAGCCAAAGGTTCTTAATGCAGCCTCTGATTTGATGTTCGAGATTTTTGGCGAGGCCGGGAAACATGCAAGGGCGGCTATCGGGGTAAATATCCTGCCATTGAACTCTCCGGTTGAGATTGAGTTTATCTTCGAGATTTCGTAATATACAAACGTATCAAATGCTATTCAGACAGAGATAGATTATAGCCAGCGGTCATCAATAGTTCCTCTTCTCTTACGTCAAGCATATCGAGGAAGGCATTTACAATATATGGGTCGAATTGTGAGCCTGCACCGTGTTTCAATTCCTCTTTTGCCCTGAACAGAGAAAGAGCCCTTCTGTAAGGTCTGTCAGTAAGCATGGCATCAAAGGTATCAATAACAGAAAGTATCCTTGCCTTAAGTGATATCTCTTCTCCTGGAATACCGTAGGGATAACCTCTGCCATCATATCTTTCATGATGCTGTATAATTGTTGTCCTGACACCGGCAAGTGTGTCGATCGGACCGAGAATCTCATCTCCGATCAGAGGATGAGCTTTTACAAGGCCGTACTCGCTTGCAGTAAGCTTGCCTTCCTTGTTAAGCACCATTGAGTCTATACCTATCTTCCCGATGTCATGCAAAATTGCAGCGTGTTCAAGCACCTCAAGCTCTCTGTAATCAAGCCCGATGTATTTACCCAATTCAAGCGACAGGTATTTCACCCTTTCAGAATGGCCTCTTGTATACCTATCATTTGCCTCAAGTGCATTAACCAGTGACTGAATCGTTGCAAAATAATTATTTTTCACCCTTTCATATAACCATGCATTCTCTATTGCTACCATTGCCTGGTTCGCAAGTGTTGTGAGCAGCTCAAGCTCATCATCAGTAAAAGATGCGCCGTCAAGTTTGTCCTCCAAAAGCATGGCACCTATCACCTGCCCTTTCATCTTCAAGGGAACTCCTATTGCTGAGCTATTAATACCATAGATAGTTTTTTTATTTGTGTCTTTCCCCTGTATTATCACGGGACTGCCATTATCCAGGAGGTCACTGTACATTGGTTTAAAATCTAAGGACATATCACCAAAATCCTCAATCCCGATACCATGCTGATACTTCAGCGTCAAAGAAGGCTTCTCATGCCGTTTCAAATGAATCGAACCTCTTTTCGCATACAACAATTCAGCAGTTGTCCTTATTATTAATTTAATCAGTTCATCTGTCTCGATAACCGAACTTAACATCTTTCCAACATCATTTATACGCCTCAGTCTTTCAACCATCTTTTCGAGCTCTATATTTTTTGACTTCACCTCTTTTGATAGTGTAATAACAGTTTTATTTGCTGTCTCAACCTCTTTTATTTTGAACTGAAGTTGTGCATTCAATTCCTCGAGTTTTCTCTTATGATCAAGGTCAAGCCTTACTTTCGATAGTTCTTTTTCCTTTTTTATGCTTTTCTCATGAAGACTCTTAACCTCTTCTGTCATTCGATTAAAGGCCGACCCAATGACTCCAAATTCGTCGTTACTGCTTATAGCAGCTTTTGCACCCCAATTCCCAGCCTCAAACTCTTTCATGGCCGAGAGAAGTTTTTTGAGAGGTTTTAATATAAATACCGAAAACATGAAACTTAGAATAGTTGCCACCATAAGCACTGCAAGGATATTAGAAAATACAAAGAATCGTTTTATGGTCATTATGTCATTTCTGCTTCTCAACATATCGTATTTTATCTGTATAATTCCTGTAACACTTGTTCCCTTTTCGTGACACCTGTAACATTCAGGCTTGTTTGGTATTTCTTTAAAATATGTAATCGATTCATCGTTAAACACAGGCCGATACCGCTGTTCGTGAGTGGAGAGCGTATACTCTTTTGACTTTAAACCTATCTCGTCAGGCGCCTTTGATTTTAGTATGCTGCCGCCTGTAGATAGTATTCTGAGGGTCGTTATCTCCTGGTTTTTCCCAATGTTTTCGAGTATCTTCTGAACATCTGCTGTCCTTCCGCCTTCCATTGCATCTGTTATGCTTCTTTCGATGAGATCGCTTAAAACCTCTACATCCTTAAGCTTTGAATCTATCATCATCTTGGTTTGAACCCTGAGGACAATAGCCGCAGAAGTGCCGATTGTTAGAAGTATTACTACTATTATGACTGTAATAATCTTGGACTTTAGAATCATTTGATAGTTAAAACACTCCTCATAACGCTTTTGACCTTAGCTGGTTAGAAGCAATTTTTATACCCAAACAACATTAAAAATATCCTTAAATTTCCTTGTTGTTCAGCAGGTGGAAAGTAAAATTTAGGCTTTAATTTCGTATTTTCACCCATGTTGATTGAAAATGCACAGCAGATGCCTGGTTCTCCTGGGCGCCTTTAATTGAATAAATTGTATTATTTTAGTGTAAAATTATTTTTATGGCAAAACCTTTTGTTGTCATAGTTGGAAGGGCTAATGTCGGTAAATCTACCCTCTTTAACAGGATGGTTGGTGCTTCTGCTGCTATTGTCGAGGACATCCCTAATGTTACAAGGGACAGAAATTATATGGAGGCAGAATGGGAAGGCAAAGCATTCATTGCGGTTGACACCGGAGGATTTTATCCAGAACCTGTAGAGGATATACTTCTGCAGATGAGGGAACAAGCTCTTTTTGCGATTGAGGAGGCGGATATCATAATCCATCTTCTCGATGGCAGAGAAGGGCTGACACCTGCAGATATTGAACTTTCAAAAACCCTCAGGGCATCTGGCAAGAAGGTATTATGGGTTGTAAATAAAATTGACGGGCCAACCAGAGAAGAAAGGCTCTACGATTTTTATGCCCTTGGTGTTGATGAACTGTTTCCGGTCTCAGCAGCCACAGGATACGAGTTCAGCGAACTTATGGACAGAGTCGTATCACTTCTGCCTCCTGTCAGCAAAGACGATGTAACATATCCTAAAATCGCTGTTGTAGGCAGACCAAACGTGGGCAAATCAACACTTGTAAATGCACTTTTAGGTAAGACCAGGATGATTGTCAGTCCAGCACCAGGCACTACACGAGATTCTGTTGACTCTGTCTGTACATACTATAAAAAGAGATATCTGCTCATAGACACAGCAGGCATAAGAAAAAAAGGCAAGATAGGATTTTCTGTTGAAAGGTTTTAAGTAGTCAGGGCGATAAGAAGTATCGAGAGATGTGACGTGGCTCTCATAGTGCTTGACGCTACAGAGGGGTTAACAGAGCAGGACCAGAAGGTTGCAGGCATTGTTGAGAGATATGCAAAAGGCGCAATCTTTCTCCTTAACAAATGGGACATTGTCCAAGAGCCGGAGATTACGTACAAAAGACTAATTTCAGACCTTGAAAGAAAGATGTGGTTTCTAAATTATGCGCCTGTAATTACAACGTCAGGGATAGAGAAAAAGAGGATCACAAAGATATTTCCTGTGATTGACGAGATAATTTCCGAAAGGAAAAAGAGGATAACTACAGCGGAGATGAACCGCTTAATAAGGGATATCACATCCGGCGCTCCTTTGCCTTTATTTAAAGGCAAACAGGTTAAGATTTTTTATATGACCCAGATAAAGACAGAGCCGCCAGCATTTGTGATATTCTCTAATTATCCTGAAGGGATAAAAGGACCTTATGTAAGGCATATTGAAAAGTGCCTGAGGGATAGGTTTTCTTTCAGAGGCACACCTGTGAGGATATATAAGAAGCTGAAGACGTGAGAAAGGTGTACAATATAAAAAAGGACTGGATGTCATTGCGAGCCTCGAATCAAGTTTGGGGCTTGCAATGGCAAATACAGGAGAATTAGATGATAGACCTTGTAGGAAAGGTTGTTGAGGTACTGACATTAGAAACAACATACATAGGTAAACTCGTTGAAATTGGGGAGACAGAGGTTTACCTTGAGTCAGAGGCAGGATGGATAGTGGTTCCTGTTGAGAAGGTTATTTCTATAAATGAGAAAGAAGATTAAATTAAAATAACCTTAATTTTGTCTCCTCGGCGACCCGCTGAGGCGAGAATTTTTCATGTTAGTCCATATCTCCCATCAAAAACTGAACGAGTGTTACTGCTGAAATCGCTGCTGTTTCTGCACGAAGGATGCGTTTCCCCAGTGACGTGGCAATAAGACCATTAGAGCTTGCGAGATTGACTTCTACTTTTTTGAAC
>JAKALU010000103.1 GCA_021824065.1 Nitrospirota bacterium | reverse complement strand
GACATTATTTTAGATGCTGAACTTTTAGACACGAAAACTGCAAAGGCAATCGCTGAAGCCCTTCCGATAGAGACGAGACCTAATGAGTGGGGCGATGAGTTTTATTTTGAAATACCTGTAAGAATGCCGTTAGATGAAACAGCAACAACAACGGTAAAGGTCGGAGATATTGGTTACTGGCCTCCTGGAAATGCGCTTGCAATATTTTTTGGTCCAACACCGATGAGCAGAGGTCCTGAGCCTGTGCCTGCAAGTGAAGTTAATATTGTTGGCAAGATTACTGGTGATGCAACTCTTCTTAAAAAGGCAAAAGGTGCAGGTAATATCAGGATTGAGAAGGCTTGACAATAGAAATGATACAGGCATGATCAAAGGATTTAGTATAGAACAGGCAGGTGAGAAATTTTTATACGACACCGCATAGTAAAACCTTTTGAGCTGAAAACGGAAAAACCTTTAATTTGTAAGCCACATACAAATGCCATATAAAAATCCTGTCGATTATTCGCCTCAGCGAATCCGCCGAGGAGGATAAAAATTTTGAGACTGCCTGTTCTATACAGGATAAATTTTTTCGTAATATCTGCATTATTCATTGATTTAACATAATGACTGTAAAGACAAAGAGAATGATATATACAGTCCTCATATGCCTGGTTCTTGGTTATCTTTTCCTTGTCGGTTTTGTATATCTAAGACAGGGCAGTATGCTTTATTATCCTGTCAGAGAGATTACCGAGACACCAAAGAGCATCGATTTAGATTTTGAGGAGATAACCCTGAGGACAAAAGATGGCTTTAATATCTCAGCGTGGTTTATCCCATCTCAGACTGAGAGGGGTGTTGTGCTTTTCTGCCATGGAAATGCAGGCAACATATCTCACCGCCTCGATTCCATCCGCATATTTCATGATTTAAACCTCAGTGTGTTTATATTTGATTACAGGGGATATGGAAAAAGCGAAGGCTCCCCAACAGAAAAGGGGACATACCTTGATGCAGAATCAGCATGGGATTATCTTGTAGATATAAGGCATGTTAAGCCTGAAAAGGTTATATTATTCGGCCGCTCATTGGGTAGCGCAGTTGCCTCAGAGATTGCTCTCAGGCATAAGGCAGGAGCCCTTATTATTGAATCAGGGTTTAAATCTGTGCCTGACCTCGGCTCAAAGTTTTTCCCATATCTGCCTGTAAAGTTAATATCCCGTTATCATTACTCAACAATAGAAAAGGTAGACAAGATTGACCTCCCAAAACTCTTTATACACAGCCCGCAGGATGAGATTATACCCTTTGAGCAGGGAGTTGCCTTGTTTGAAAAGGCAAAAGGGCCAAAGGAGTTTCTACAGATTATGGGCGGCCATAATGAAGGGTTTCTAATCTCAGGAAGAATTTATATTGATGGGTTGGACAGGTTTATTTCAAAATATCTATAATTACATTGTCGTAACCAAATATATGTTAAAATAAAACATCATGTTCCACGACATGCATGAAGAGTGTGGTGTCTTTGGGGTCTACGGCCATCCAGAGGCGTCCAATCTGACATACCTCGGCTTATATGCATTGCAGCACAGAGGACAGGAAGGTGCCGGCATATGCTCCTCTGACGGCAGGCATCTTCATCTTGATAAGTCAATGGGACTTGTTGCTGATATATTCAGCGAAAAACGCCTGAAAAAACTTCCGGGACATATAGCCATAGGTCATAACCGCTATTCAACAGCAGGAAGCAGTGTTCTTAAAAATGTCCAGCCTATAATGGCAAATTTTGCTTTAGGTCCGTTGGCTATAGCCCATAATGGCAACCTTGTGAATGCAATAGAACTCAGAGAAGAGCTTGAAAAGGAAGGCGCTATATTCCAGTCAACATCTGACAGCGAGGTGATAGTCCACCTGATAGCACATGCAAAAGGCGGGGATTTTTATGAGAGGGTGATTCAGGCAATCAAGCAGATAAGTGGTGCATTCAGTCTTCTGATACTCAGGGAAAAAGAACTTATTGCAGTGAGGGACGCATATGGCGTGAGACCACTGAGTCTCGGACAGGTTGACGGCGCATACGTTATAGCATCAGAGACCTGCGCCTTTGATCTGATTGGCGCTCTATACATACGTGATATAGAGCCTGGAGAAGTGGTTATTATCAATGAAAATGGTCTTCAAGCAATGAGACCATTGGTTGCTCCGAGACATGCCTCCTGTATATTTGAGTTTATATACTTTTCAAGACCCGACAGTTGTATTTTCGGCAGTCAGAATGTGAATGATATGAGAAAAAAATTTGGTGCTCAACTCGCTAAGGAATCTGCTGTTGAGGCTGACCTTGTGATACCTGTTCCAGATTCCGGTGTACCGGCAGCGCTTGGATTTTCAGAGGAGAGCAAGATACCTTTTGATTTCGGTCTTATAAGAAATCACTATATTGGAAGGACATTTATAGAGCCGAAACAGGCCATAAGACACTTTGGCGTAAAGATCAAACTCAACCCTGTTAAAAAACTCCTTGAGGGTAAAAGGATTATAGTTGTTGATGATTCAATAGTGAGGGGGACCACAAGCAAAAAAATAGTAAAGATGCTGAGGGAAGGTGGAGGCGCTAAAGAGGTTCACGTGAGGATAAGTTCACCTCCGACTATCGGCCCGTGTTTTTACGGGATTGACACCCCGACAAGGCATGAGCTGATTGCTGCGACTCATGATGTGGAAGAGATAAGAAAACATATAACTGCTGATACACTTTCCTATCTAAGCCTTGATGGGCTGAAAAATATAGTGCCAGAATCCCATAATTACTGCACAGCATGTTTTGACAACAACTACCCCATAAGTTTCCCTGGCGAGCAGCTTGAGCAGATGGAGCTTTTTCTAAAATAAAGCAGGATTAAACTTCTTTATCTCTTTTAAAATTTCCGATAATAAAGAATCCCTGTTGTTTTTAGTAATCTCAAAAAGCCTTATGTTATCTCTTCTTTTTGTCTCTGCAATAAGTCCGTCACCTTTGAGGCTGATGGTTGCAATAACCACTTTCTCAGAATTCAGAATCTCTTTCAGGAGTCTTATGAATTTATCGGATAGGAGTTCCATCTTCCCAATTTCGTCAATGAAAATAAGTCTGGTTGCAGGGTCTAAAAATGGGATTGAATCGAGAAAATCCTCGAAGCCCTTTATGTCAACCCTGTATTTGCCAATCCTGTAAGGGCTTTTTATATCTATATGTGAAAGCAGCCCTTTTCCGCCGTCAAGGCTTATCAGCTCAAATCCTTTTCTAATGCCTTTTTCTCTAACCTCTGACGTATAAAAACCAGCGGGATGAAAATCCTTTAACTCTTCAGAGAGTTTTCTAATGAGCGTTGTCTTGCCAATGCCTGGAATGCCTGTTATGAGTATGTCCTTTTTTGTTAGAGCCATTGGTTTTTTAATAGGAAACATTCCCATAATATAAATAATATAGCATCTTGTTTATAATTATTCTGATGATATATCTCTGGCCAAAGAATATCTCGAAGGCAAAGGTAATACAGGATGCCCTGAGAAAGAAGGTGAAGATTACTTCTCCGAAGAAAATCCCTGCATTTATTGCAGGAGTCGACGCTGCTTTTGTTGATGATAGGGTAATCGCAGTTGCAACACTTTATAAGTATCCATATTTGAAACATATACAGGACGTATCTACGATAGAAAAAACTCGATTCCCCTACGTGCCCGGCTTTCTCAGCTTTAGAGAGGGGCATGCCATTATCAGAGCAATTAAGAAATTAAATATAAAACCAGATCTGATACTTTTTGACGGACAGGGCATTGCTCATCCCAAAGGAATCGGTATCGCATCACATATAGGTGTAATTTTGAATATTCCAACCATTGGCTGTGCAAAATCAAGGCTGATTGGAGAATTTAATGAGCCTGATATGAGAAAAGGAGACTGGACTGATCTTTACTACAAAGGCATAAAAGTCGGTGTAGTCTTAAGAACGCGAGACAATGTAAAACCTGTTTTTGTTTCACCGGGGCATTTGATAGATATAAATTCATCCATAGAGATTGTGATGAGATGTGTTGCAGGATTTAGAATTCCTGAGCCGTTAAGAAGGGCGGATCAGATTTCGAAAAAGCTTAAACAAATTATTTTCAGGTAGACAAGGATATGGTATCTCGCTCATTCTCGGTCGCCTTAGGCGACCTCCGAGGATTTTGCCTCTTTATTTTTTAAAATGACTGTTGGAATATCAGCAAAATAAGCCGCTCAATACCATATCCTTGTCTTTCAGGCTATAACCTTTTTTTCCTGAGATAAAACCACATATTGAATGCACAAATAAATAGCGTTAATATAAGAATCAAATACCTTGAGGCCTCGATATAAATTACCTTTTCTACATAGTGGATGATGAACGAGCCTGTATAGGAGAGGGCAGGGTTATGCTTTGACCGCAACCACACCTCAAGGTGAGTAAGCGGACAGTACCAATCGAGTATCTGAATCACAAAAGCAAAGATAAGACCTGAGATGTGAAAGATTTTTATGCCTTTATATTTAACCCCTAAGAATGCGCCGAATATCAGGAATACTATCCAGAGAAAATGGATAAGGACGACTATGTCTGCGAGGATTTTGTAGGGCATTCCTGAAATGTTTTACCAGACCTCAAGATTAAAATCCCTGTAAGTTTTAATTAATTCAAAGTCATCCTTATTTGAAGTGATTAAAGTAGCGCCATAATTTCTTGCAGTTAGAGTTATAAGGACATCAAAATGCAGGTCTCTGAGTTTTTCTGGAGAGAATCCCTTGGTTTTATTTATCCTTGAAAGAATTCTGCCTGATTCAATCCAGTTCTTCTCTGTCGGGGTAAGCACCGGATGGTTCTTTGCGAGCCTCATCACGAAAAATATCTCCTCTTCTTTTGTTGCGCCTCTCAAAAGCTCGGAAATGACAACCGAAGAGTTTCTGATTAGACCCTGAAGATTCTGGAAGTGATTTTGAAATTTGTTGGTCCTCAGGTGGTCAATGTAAACAGATGTATCAAAAATAATTATCCTATCTGCCATGGGCATCAAATTTTAGTTTTCCGCCATGAGCAGTCATCAAATCCTTGAATTTCTTAAGAGCGACAATCTCTCTTAATGCCAAATGAACCGCCTCGCTCCTATTTTTCACGCCAAGAACCCTTGCGGCATCATCGGCAAGCTTCGTATCAAGCCTTATTGACGTCATCTTTACGGAAGATCTCATTATAACCACCCTCCTTCAGTGTATATACATATTTTAAAGATGATATATACAATTGTCAAGGACGACTATATCTGCGAGGATTTTGTAGGGCATCGGTCACATTATGATTTATTTTGTTCGCACCATTCCCTTGCATTCTGAAAGAGCTTTAGCCATGGAGATACTTTTAATTTTTTCTTCCACTCTTCAGGCATCCATGCCCACTGCCATTTAAGGAATGTCCTTTCGGGATGCGGCATTATTGCGAGGTGCCTTCCGTCAGGAGAACAGAGAGCTGCAATCCCGTTTGTTGAGCCATTAGGGTTGAATGGATATTTGTCTGTTATTTTTCCCTTATCATCAACATAGCGGACAGGTGCGAGCTTCTGTTTCTCTACTTTATCCAGTATATCTTTCTTCGGGAAATATGCCCTTCCTTCTCCATGTGCAACCCAGATACCGAGAACAGAACCTTCCATCCCTCTGAGCATCATTGACGGACTTGGGAAGATTTTCACTGTAGAAAATCTTGACTCAAACCTCCCTGATACATTATGAATGAACCTCGGCTGATATCTGTCTTCAATCCCCTGCCATGGAATCCATCCCAAAAGCGCCATCAACTGGCAGCCATTGCATACTCCAAGGCTGAATGTATTAGGTCTCTGATAAAATCTATGGAACTGGTCAAATATATTTTTATTGAATCTTATAACGCCTGCCCAGCCTTTAGCTGAATCAAGCACATCAGCATAGCTGAAACCTCCGACAAAAGCTATGCCTCTGAAATCATCAAGATTCACTTTTCCTTCAAGAAAATCTGTCATCGTCACATCCCATACATCAAACCCAGCCTGATAGAATGCTGATGTCATCTCCCTGTCGCTATTGCTTCCTTCTTCTCGGATTATTGCGATAGAGGGCTTCTTAAATCCCCCCATCCCCCCTTTGCTAAAGGGGGGCGGGGGGGGATTAGGTTTAAAAGTAACTTTATACTTTGGCCCGCCCCTGTCATAGATATTCTTTTTCTCCTCGACTGCACATTCAGGGTTTACCTGGAGCCTTTCAAGCTGATAGCTCGTCTCCTCCCAGATGCCTCTTAAAACACGCATATCCTCGTTAAGAACAGTTCGGGGTCTGGTCTCCTTCGGCGACTCGTCCGCACACAGGCGGACTCGCCGAAGAGAGCCGAGGCGAGAATTCGGAGTTTTGAGTTTAACTTTAATCCTTTTCTCTTTTAGGGTTTTACCGATTATAGTGCAGGGCACTTTATTTTTCTTAAGTCTTGATATTATTTCTTTCTCATTTTTTGGAAGATATTCTACGACAAGTCCGAGTTCTTCGGAGAAGAGGGAAGGAAGCGCTGAATTAGTAATCCCCCCCTGCCCCCCTTTAGTAAAGGGGGGTGAGGGGGGATTAATGGTTATATCAATTCCGCAGTTCCCTGCGAATGCCATCTCTAATAATGTTGTTATAAGCCCTCCGTCGCTTCTGTCATGGCCTGAAAGTATTAAACTATCCGCTATGAATTTCTGGACAAGATTGAATGCACGCTTTAAAAGCTTCGGGTCATCAACATCAGGAGATTCATCTCCAATCTGGTTATAAACCTGCGCCAGAGCTGTTCCACCGAGTCTGTTTTTCCCATTTCCAAGGTCTATGGAAAGGAGTCTACTTTTGCCAGGTTGTTTAATATCAGGTGTTATTACCTTTGTGATGTCAGGGCATGTTGCATAGGCAGAAATTACGAGCGTGCCGGGTGACTTTACTGTCTCTATTGTCCCATCTTTTTTAATTACCTTTGCTGCCATTGAGAGACTGTCTTTACCTCCATCAATTGCAATGCCGAGTTCAAGCATTATATCCCTCAATGCAATTGCTGCATCATAAAGCCTTGCTCCTTCGCCTGGGAGTTTTGCTGCCCACATCCAATTGCCTGAGCACTTAACATCTTCAAGTGCGCTTATCTTTGCCCACACAATATTTGTTAATGCCTCTCCTACTGTAAGCCTTGCCATTGCCGAAGGACTTATCAAAGTCTTTATTGGCTGCTCGCCTATTGATATCGCAGCTCCAGTTAAGCCGAAATGACTTTGGGCAATAACTGCGACATCAGATATTGTAAGCTGCAATGGCCCTGCACACTGCTGCCTTGCAATAAGCCCTGTAACGCTCCTGTCAACCTTGTTTGTAAGGAATCTCTTCGAGCCAACAGAGACGAGTCTTAGGACTCTCTCTAAGGCATCTTTGACAGTAATCCCCCCTTGCCCCCCTTTAGTAAAGGGGGGAGAAAGGGGGATTTTCAATGGTTTAAGTTTAGGCTGAACCCTTTCAAGTTTGAATGTCTTTTGCGGCATATCGCCAAGTATCTTTTCAAGCTCAAGATTAACAGGCGTGCTTCCGTCTGTCTCGTCATGAAGTATGATATATCCGTCACCTGTAACCTCTCCAATAAATGCATAGGGGACTTTTTCCCTCGTGCACATCTCCCCGAATATGTCAGCCTTTCCAGTTCTTATAAGCAGTGCGTTCTGTTCCTGATATTCAGCACCCCACAACTCGAGGACAGAAAGTGTTTTATCTCCTAATTGTATTTTCCTTACTTCTATCTTCGCGCCAGCAGGATAAATAATCTCTTTAACAACATTGCAGTTTCCACCAGCACCCTGGTCATGGATGCTGATTATAGGATTCTCATCTCCCATCTCGATACATGCGCGTATAACCCTGTTAACCTTCTGCTCCATCTCAGCATCTCCGCGCTGCACAGCGTTGAACTCCAGTTCTTCTTTGCTTTCTCCAGATATCATGCTCGATGCAGCACCTCCTCCTATGCCTATCCTGTAAGCAGGCCCGCCAATTTTTGTGACGAGCATTCCTTTTTCTGGTTTACCCTTTTCGATATGCATTGCATCCATCTGACCAATGCCGCCTGTGAACATAATTGGCTTAATCCATTCTCTTCTTTCGCCATCAGGCAATTTCATTCCAAATGACCTTGTGAATCCCTGAATAACAGGCTCTCCGAATTTGTTTCCGTAATCGGATGCACCGTTGCTGGCCTCAATCTCTATCTGCAACGGCGAAGCAAGGTTACCCGGATATTCAAATGATTTGTCTTCCCACGGGAGTTCATAGCCGGGAATTTTGAGATTTCCAACACAATAAGCAGCAGTGCCTGCAATAACAAGTCCACCTCTGCCTGTTGCCTGAACGTCTCTTATTCTTCCGCCTGTTCCTGTCTCTGCTCCCGGGAATGGAGCAACACCGCTTGGGAAGTTATGGGTTTCTGCTGTAAAGATAATATGATATTTTAAATTTGTTTCTTTGAACCTTGAATATCCACCCGGTTTTTCGGGGGTTATTGTTTTTATTCTATATCCGATGATACCGCTTGAGTTATCTTTAAATGCAATAACACTATTATTCGGATTTGCCTTTAAAGGCTGCTTAATTATCTGCATCAGATTTTCAGAAATTTCTTTTCCGTCGATGATTAATCTTCCCTTGAAAAACCAGTGCCTTGAATGCTCGCTGTTTGACTGACTCAGGTCAAAGCATTCTACATTTGTTGGATTGCGTCTCAGGTCTTTAACGAAAAGGTTGTAATAATATTCGATATCCCAGTCATCAAGACCAAGCCCCATCGAAGTGTTTATCTTTTGAAGAGCAGGAATACCTTCCGCAATCAATGACACCGTATAAACAGGCTCGGGCTTTATCCCTGTCTCAAAGGACTCCAATGTTTTCGGATACAGACATTCAGTCATGCGGTCGTGGACCAATGCCAAAAAGGCAGTATCAGAGTGTCCGACTGCGAGGCTGTCAGAGTCTTTGG
>JAKALU010000009.1 GCA_021824065.1 Nitrospirota bacterium | reverse complement strand
AAAATGTTATGAAGGATTTTATTCAGGATGAAGAAAAGCCAATAACAGTGGAGTATATACAGAAGACAGTCTGTGAATACTTTGGCTTGAAAATGCAGGACATAAAAGCGCGAAAAAGGACAAAAGAGGTAGCTTTGCCACGGCAGATAGCAATGTATTTGAGCAAACAACTTACAGGAGGTTCGCTGAGCGATATCGGTAAAAACATGGGTGGCAAAGATCATGCAACTGTTATTTATGCCTGTAAGCAGATAGAAGACAAAAGATCAAAAGACGAGAACTTTAACAGGATGATAGAGACCCTGTTGCATAAAATAAAACCTTAAGGAGGGTTTATGAAGCTGAGTGTTTCAAAGGAAGAGTTGCAGGAAAAGCTTTCAAATATTCAGAATATTGTTGAAAAAAGAAATACAATGCCGGTATTAAGCCATTTTCTTCTGGATGCAGGCAAAAAGAGGTCGTTCATTCTTGCCACGGACCTTGAGACAGCAATAAAAGAACCGCTTCAGATAAAAGTTGAGAAAGAGGGGAAGCTGTGCATACCCGCAAGAAAAATGTTCGAGATAGTAAGAGAGGTAGAAGGAGACATAACAATGGAATCCGAGGACGGGCAGTGGCTCAGGGTTGAGGCTGGGATGAGCAAATTCAAGATTGCCTGTCTTTTAGCAGAAGAATTCCCCGCGTGGCCCGGGATGGAAGACGTAGAAGAAATCCAGATGGATACTAAAAGTCTAATAGAGATGATAGAGCGGACCCTTTATGCAGCGGGTGAGAGCGATACAAGGTATACTTTAAATGGTCTTCTATTTCATGCCAGGCAAGGAGGCAATGAAATGACTGTTGTTGGCACAGATGGCCACAGGCTGGCGTGCATAATCAGGCAGATTGACACCCCCTTAAAAGAAGAGAAAAAGGTGATAATCCCGAGAAAGGCAGCAACAGAGGTCAGGAAATTTCTTGACAGAGATATAGACAAACTCACAGTGGTTATCGGGAAAAGCCATGTAATGTTTAAGATAGAAGATGTGCAGTTTCTGACAAGACTTATAGAAGGCACCTATCCAAACTATGAGCAGGTAATCCCCTCAGGCAATGAAAAAAAGATTGCAATCAGCAGGGCTGAGTTTGTAAAAGCACTGCGAAGGGTCTCTGTCATGAGCAGGGAAAAGAGCAATGCTGTTAAGGCAGATGTTTCAGAAGGGTCTCTAATGGTCTCAGCTTCAAATCCCGACCTTGGAGAGGCAAGGGATGAGGTAAAAATAGAATATAAAAACGAGCCGCTTTCTTTAGGGTTTAATGCAAGGTACCTGATAGATGCGCTTAATGCTATGGCTGGAGAGAAAGTTGTCTTTGAGCTTCAGGACCCGCTGAGCCCCACGCTTTTAAAAGAAGAAGGCGATGATAATTATAAATGTGTGATAATGCCGATGAGAGTATAAAGGAATAAAAGTCATATAGGACTTATAAGACCTATTTTAGAGAGAGGAAGGAATGGAAGAGAAGGAACAAGTTAATCAGGAAACCTACGGCGCCGAGGAGATAAAGATACTAAAGGGCCTGAGCGCAGTAAGGAAAAGGCCAGCAATGTATATAGGCTCAACAGGCACTGAGGGGCTCCACCACCTTGTATATGAGGTTGTGGACAACAGTGTTGATGAGTCGCTTGCTGGTTTTTGTAAAAACATCGAGGTTATGCTTCATCATGACGGCAGCTGCACTGTCATAGACGACGGCAGGGGAATTCCGACAGACCCGCATCCGGGCGACCCTGAGGGACGCACAGCAGCAGAGATAGCCCTGACAGAGCTTCACGCGGGAGGGAAGTTTGAATCAAAGGCATACAGGATATCAGGAGGGCTTCATGGTGTTGGGGTCTCGGTTGTAAATGCTTTGTCTGAATGGCTTGACCTTGAGATAAAACAGAACGGAAAGGTATTTCAGCAACATTTTGACAGGGGTGAACCAGCAGGACCTCTTACAGTTGTTGGAAAGACAAAGGGCAGAGGAACCAAAATCACGTTCAAGCCCGATCCAGAGATATTTGAGATAACAGAATTCAGCTACGACGTGCTTTCTCAGAGATTGAGGGAAATGGCATTTCTTAACAGTGGCCTTAAGATTTCTATTCACGATGAAAGGGTCGATAAGAAGCAGGAGTTTATTTATAAAGGCGGCATAGTATCTTTTGTCGAACACCTTAATAAAAACAAGACGCCGCTCCATCCAAAACCCGTATATGTTTCCGGGGAAAAAGACGGGATAGGTGCAGAGGTTGCCTTACAGTATAATGACGGCTACACAGAAAATATATTCACATTTGCAAATAATATAAATACAAGAGAAGGCGGGACACATCTGGTTGGATTTAAATCAGCTCTTACCAGAACAGCCAATGCCTATGCGACTTCTTCAGGGCTTCTGAAAAACGGTAAGGAAGCAGCGCTCTCAGGAGAGGATATAAGAGAAGGCCTTACAGCTGTAATCAGCGTTAAGCTTCCGAACCCGCAGTTTGAAGGCCAGACAAAGATGAAACTCGGCAACAGCGAGGTAAAAGGGATAATCGAGTCAATTGTAAACGATACACTCGGGACTTATTTTGAAGAAAACCCCTCTGTTGCAAGAAAGATTATAGAAAAGGCTGTGCAGGCAGCAAGGGCGAGGGAGGCCGCAAGAAAGGCGAGGGAACTGACAAGGAGGAAAGGCGCACTCGAAGACACAGGGCTGCCAGGGAAGCTTGCTGACTGTTCTGAAAAAGACCCGGCGCTTTCAGAGATATTCATTGTTGAGGGAGACTCTGCAGGAGGTTCTGCAAAACAGGGCCGTGACAGACGCTCTCAGGCAATACTGCCACTCAGAGGAAAGATACTGAATGTTGAAAAGGCAAGGTTTGATAAGATGCTCGCTTCAGAAGAGATAAAGATTCTTATTACTGCACTTGGAACAGGAATAGGCGCAGAGGATTTTGATATAGCAAAGACCCGCTATCACAAGGTAATTCTGATGACAGACGCAGATGTTGACGGCGCGCACATAAGGACGCTGCTTCTTACCTTTTTTTACAGGCAGATGCCGCAGATAATAGAAAAGGGCTATCTTTATATTGCCCAGCCCCCGTTATTTAAAGTAAAGAAAGGCAAGACAGAAAAATACGTCCAGAACGAGACAGAAATGCAGAATATGCTTTTTGAGCTTGCATCAGATGACCTTGCGATTCCAATAAAAGGCCAGACCATAAAAGGCAAGGCATTAATTTCCTATTTAAAAAGACTTTCAAAGTTTGAGAAATTAATGGAGTGGTTTAATAGAAGGAGACGGGCCCCTGAGGTTTTAAAGTCCATCTTAAAGACGGGCATAAACAAAGAGATGTTAAAGAATCAAAAGACACTCGAAAAACTGTTATCTGCAGTAAAAAAAGAAATACCCGATATTACAATAGGCGAGATCAATCCAGATGAAGAACATCAATCATACAGCGTTGAGATAAAACACCATAACAGCAAAGTCGTGATAGATACTAACTTTTTGGCATCTCCTGAATTCAAGGAACTCGAGAGTCTTTACAGTATTGTAAAAGACCTTGGCGACCCGCCATACAATGCTGTAACAAAAGAGGGGTTAAAAATGCTGGACTCGAGCACTGAGCTCCTCGAGTATATATTCAGTGTGGCTAAAAAAGGACTCACAATTCAGAGATATAAAGGACTTGGGGAGATGAATCCGCAGCAGTTGTGGGAGACAACAATGGATTCAGAGAAAAGGACACTTCTTCAGGTAACAATAGATGACACAGTCCAGGCTGACGAGATATTTACAATACTCATGGGCGATCAGGTAGAGCCAAGGAAAGATTTCATAACAAGGCATGCGCTTGAGGCAAGGAATATAGATATCTAAAAAGATTACAGTGTATGCTTCAAGAAATTGTAAACATCAGTCAAATACCGTAAAGGCAGCGGGCAACGTCAGGGGAATAATACTTTATCCGGCAATTTGATATTTGTGCCCAGATTGTCAAGATATGCCGAACCTTCTTTTAACACTTTTTTGATGGTTTTTTTCCCGAATATCCCCACTGCTGCATAGAAGAAATCAAACTTTACCAAATGCCTTAAAATATATTTCCATGAGTAAAACCGGCCCATTGCCTTGAGAGTTTCAATCTGCAGGGTCTTTGGGGGCATCAGTTCAGGACTGAAAACAACATGGTGGGCATCGTATTTACTCCAGTCAGTGTGGAGAAGCCTTTCTTTTTCTTTCATCTCGGTAAAAAATGGGGTGCCCGGCAAAGGGGTAAGCATCATAAACTGCACTGTATCAATACCAAGATTTATTGCAAAATCAGCAGTCCTTTTTATTGTATCAACATCATCCGTATCAGCGCCGAGCACAAACATCCCATGGATATGAATTCCATGGCCCCTGACAGCCTTGATACAGTTAATGATGTCATCCGTACTCTGTTTCTTATTATATGCCTCGAGGGTCTTAGGATTGATTGATTCAAACCCTATGTATGTCGTATCACAGCCTGAGTCAGCCATCAGTCGGAGTAGCTCAGGGTCTTTGGCAATATCTGTTCTCACCTGAGCAGACCAACCTGTCTTTATGCCCTCTGAAATCATCCCTTTTAGTATTTCTTTTGTCCGTGTTTTGTTTGCTGCAAAGTTGTCATCGACAATAAACTTATTAGTCTTTGAAACTGAGGCAACAGATTTCAACTCCCTCAGCGTAACCTCAACTGATTTAAACCTATATTTTCTGCCAAACATCTGGATCACGGAGCAGAAGCTGCAGTTAAAAGGGCAACCTCTTGATGTAGATACAGGATGAATATTTGATGGCTTCCAGTTATGGACAAGCGAGAAGTCAGGCTCTGGAAGACTATCAAGGTCTTTAAGCAGCTGCCTTGGAGGATTATGAACGGTACTGCCATCTTTATCTTTATAGGATAAGCCGTCTATTGACCTGATTGACGGGATGCCTTTTTCAATATAATCTATGAGTTCAGGAAGTGAATAATCACCTTCTCCCCTTATCACAAAATCTGAATATTCTAATGCCTCATCAGGGAGAAAGGACGGATGGGCTCCACCCATCACTACGGGTATCCCTTTACTTTTAAGTCTTTCTCCGATCTTATATGCCCTTAATGCTGTTGATGTTATGGTGGAGATGCAGACAAGGTCAGAGTTTTCAATAAATAGCCAGTCCGGCTTAGAAATATCTTCAATAAATGCCTTTACCTCATAGCCTTTCTCTTTAAGGATAGTTGAGAGCAATACAGCGCCGAGTCGCGGTATGGGGAATTTGCTGAAGATATGAAACCCCGGTGAACCTGCCTCAATGAATGAAATCCTTTTTATAAGCATATGTGACTTATAAGTTTACTCTAATAGAACCAATATTGCAACATAACCTAAAGCCGCAATTTTAAGTTTATCTTAAAACACCCCTGCTGAACGCTATCTCTATCTTCAGATTTCAGATCCTCTCTTTCTTGAGCCTCATCTTTCAGGCAGAGTCTTTTAAGTCATCCTTTCGTCAATGGGAACAGACCTTAAATTATCCAGTTTGTTATAATTTCCTTGGATGGAAATTATTCCTGAACACGAATGGGAAGCCCTCGCAGAAGAGATGATAAGGAACAATGCACTTACTGTACTTATAGGCGCGACAGACTCAGGCAAATCCACCCTTGCGAAATATCTGATAAAAAAACTCCTGTCAAAAAATATCAGGGTCTCCTATGTTGATTCTGACGTAGGCCAGTCATCTCTTGGCCTGCCAGGCACAATATCTATGAAGATATTCGAAAAACCTGGAGACATGGATAATTTCAGACCTGACAATATTCTCTTTATAGGCTCTCTAAACCCGGCAAAAAAGATTCCTATGGTGATAGACGGGACAAAGAAGATGGTTAACATTTCTAAAACCAAAGGCGTAAAGACCATCCTTGTTGATACAACCGGACTAATCTCAGGGGCGGTTGGCAGGGCGCTAAAGCTCGGAAAGATAAGGGCACTAAAGCCGAAACTCATTATTGCGATACAGAGATTTAACGAGCTTGAGCATATCCTGTCTCTCATTGAGGGTATCCAGGTACATCGCCTTAAGGCATCTCGCTATGCAAAGAAAAAGAGCAGGGAGGCACGCATTAAATACAGGAATAAAAGATTTATGGAATACCTCAGGAACTCTAAGATCATAGAATTTCCATTCAAGGGACTGGAATTTTTTTATGGGGTAAGGCCATTCGATATAGAAAAGGCATGCATAGAAACTGGCAGCTTAATAGGTATTAACAGCGGGAGCGATACTATTGCCCTGGGAATCTTTGAAGGGGTGGTGCGAGATAAAGTTGTTATAAAGACCCCGTTAAAATCCACTCAAGGGGTGAACAGGATTGTTTTTGGAGATATAATCACGTAGGGACATGTTTTACATTTCCTTTTGTTTTATGATATGGTTTTATAACTTGCCTTCTAAAGAGGCACAATGTTAGTGAGCAGTGCCAATTTGTCAAAAAAGAGGATGGAAGATTTTTTAATCTTTAGTTTTCGAAAGTTTTTGAACTTAAAAATACAGAGGCAAGATAGATTGGAGGCATTATATGAAGATTGTTCTTGCATATTCGGGGGGGCTTGATACCTCTGTTGCAATAAAATGGCTTAAAGAGACTTATAATGCAGAGGTCATAGCCTTCTGTGCAGACCTCGGCCAGGGGGAAGACCTTAAGGCAATAAAGAAAAAGGCATTAAAGACAGGAGCGTCAAAGGTCTATGTTGAAGACTTAAGGGAGGAATTTGTCAGGGATTACATCTTTCCGATGTTAAGAGCAGATGCTGTTTATGAAGGTTCATACCTTTTAGGCACATCCATAGCAAGGCCATTGATAGCAAAAAAGCAGATAGAGATTGCTAAAAAAGAAAGGGCAGATGCTGTCTCGCACGGAGCCACAGGAAAAGGCAATGACCAGGTTAGATTCGAGCTCACATACTATGCTCTCAAGCCTGACATCAAGGTGATAGCTCCATGGCGTGAATGGTCTTTTAATTCACGGCAGTCATTAATTAGATATGCTGCAAAAAATGAAATCCCCGTGCCTGTGACAAAGAAAAAGCCTTACAGCACAGACAGGAATCTTTTCCATATAAGTTATGAAGGCGGGATACTCGAAGACCCATGGAAACAACCTCCTTCTGATATGTTTACCATGACCATTCCTCCTGAAAAGGCACCTGACAAAGCATTCTATGTAGAAATAACCTATGAAAAAGGCAACCCTGTTGCAATAAACGGGAAGAAGATGACACCCGCAAGCCTTCTTGAAAAACTAAATTCTATTGCCGGCGGAAATGGCGTTGGAAGGGTTGACATGGTAGAGAATAGATATGTCGGCATAAAATCAAGAGGCGTGTATGAAACACCGGGAGGCACAGCCCTTCATATCGCACACAGGGCAGTTGAATCAATAACACTCGACAGAGAAGTCATGCATCTGAGGGATTCATTAATGCCGGGGTATGCTGAACTTGTATATTACGGATATTGGTTTTCACCAGAAAGGCAGACCTTACAAAACCTGATAGACGATATCCAGGAAGATGTCACAGGTACTGTCAGGCTCAAGCTCTATAAAGGGAACTGTCAGGTTGCCGGAAGAAAATCTCCAAAATCACTTTACCATCCCGAGCTTGCAACATTCGAGGCTGAGAAGGTTTATAACCAGAAAGATGCCGAGGGATTTATAAAACTGAATGCCCTCAGGCTGAAAGTAGGAAGGCTTCTAAAAAATAAGGCTAAGGCTGAGGTTAAAAAATCTTAATCTTAACCTTAACCTCTCTTTTAGTTAGTAAGGATTATCATGTCTGACCCAAAATACTGGATTGCCTTAACAGAAGTGCCAGATATCGGACCTGTAACAGCAAGGAAACTGCTTGCTATCTATAAAAGCCCTGAGGCAATATTCAGCGCCCCGTATAAAGAGCTATGCAGCATAGGCGGTGTCAGGGCAAAGAAGGCAAAAAAAATGAAGGAGTACGCTGGATGGGAAGAGATAGATGCCAAACTCAGAAAACTTGAAAACAAGAGGATAAAGATTGTCACCTTTGATGACAAAGATTATCCTGAAACATTTAAAAACATGGAGGATGCGCCACTCGTACTTTATACAAAGGGCAAAACACAAAAAGAAGATAAATTTGCTATTGCAGTTGTCGGCTCACGAAAACCAAGTCCTTACGGGCAGTTTGCTGTTGAGAAACTATCCTCTGAACTGTCTGTTATGGGGTTTACCATTGTCAGTGGCATGGCAAGGGGGATAGATACACTGGCGCATACTACTGCCATTAAATCCGGCGGCAGGACTATTGCGGTTTTAGGCTCAGGGGTTGATGTGCCGTATCCGCCTGAGAATAAAATGCTGATGGAAAAGATATCGCATACAGGGTGTGTGATAAGTGAATTCCCTCCGGGAACTCAGCCTGACAGGGAAAATTTTCCAAGGAGAAACAGGCTGATAAGCGGGTTATCTCTCGGAGTGTTAGTTGTGGAGGCGACTGCTGACAGCGGCTCATTAATAACAGCAAACTGTGCAGCGGAGCAGGGCAAAGAAGTTTTTGCGGTCCCTGGCAATATCAATTCTATGAACTCAGCAGGCACAAACGAGCTAATCAAAAACGGGGCAAAACTTGTTCAGAGCGTTGAGGATATAATAGAAGAACTTGCACCTGTATTAAAGGGCTTTATAAAGACAAAAGAAAAAGCTAAGGTAGAACTTTCAGATGATGAGCAAAGACTTTGTGATATAATGACAGCAGAGCCAGAGCATGTTGATATACTTTCGAGAGAAAGCAAGCTGCCTGCATCAAAAGTGCTCGGTATCCTTCTGGGTCTTGAGTTAAAAGGCATTGTAAAACAAGCAGATGGCAAAAAGTTTTTTTTATTGTGAATACAGGAATTATCAGGAGGTAGTGCATAGATGAATTCGGTAGTTATAGTTGAGTCACCGGCAAAATCAAAGACAATAAATAAAATACTCGGAAAGGATTTTACAGTAAAGGCATCCATAGGCCATGTAAAAGACCTCCCACAGAAAAAACTCGGGGTTGATGTTGAGCATAACTTCGAACCACAGTATGTTGTAATCCCCGGCAAGGAAAAAGTAATAAAGGAATTAAAAAAAGCTGCAAAGGAAGCAGACAGGGTTTATCTTGCGACTGACCCTGACAGAGAGGGTGAAGCAATAGCATGGCATATTGCTGAGGAGGTTAATGGGAAATCAGATAAGGTCTACAGGATTATTTTCAATGAGATTACAGAAAGGGCTGTAAAAGAGGCAATAAAAAACCCTAAGCGTATTGATCTGAACAAGGTTGACGCCCAGCAGGCAAGAAGAATTCTCGACAGGCTCGTGGGTTATGGGCTCAGCCCCCTTTTATGGAAAAAGGTTAGAAGAGGGCTGAGTGCAGGCAGGGTGCAGTCAGTTGCTGTAAGGCTTATTGTTGACAGAGAGCGCGAGATATCCGCATTCCAGAAAGAAGAATACTGGTCTATAAATGCACAGTTTGATGGCTCAAAACCGCCAAGATTCTGGGCAAAGCTCTCAAAGACAGACGCCAGGTACAAGGTGCCAGATGCCAAGTTTTTAATCCCAAATGAAGAGACTGCAAATAAAATTGTTAATGGTTTAAAGAGTAAAGAGTTTGTTCTTACAAAGATAGAAAGAAAACAGAAAAAGAGAATGCCTTATCCTCCGTTTATCACAAGTACACTTCAGCAGGCAGCTGCACGCGAATTAAGGTTTTCAGCAAAAAGGACAATGGCTATTGCACAACAGCTTTATGAAGGCGTTGAGATCGGAAAAGAAGGGGCAGTCGGCTTAATCACATACATGAGAACAGATTCACTTAGATTAGCACCCGAGGCTCAAGAGTGGGCAAAAAAATTTATAGAGAAAATGTTTGGTAAAGATTACGTTCCTGAAAAGCCTCCCGTCTACAAAAGCAAGGCATCTGCACAGGAAGCACACGAGGCAATAAGGCCCACATATGCTAACAAGAGACCCGAAGATATAAAGCAGTATCTTACAAAAGAACAGTTTGTACTATATACACTTATATGGACCCGTTTCATATCGAGCCAGATGGCCCCAGCACAGCTTGAACAGACAACATTTATAATAGGGCTCATGGAACAAGGGGCAGGGGTCAGGGGTGAAGGAACTGAGCTTAGAGCATCTGGCACTGTTATCAGATTCCCTGGTTTCATGGCCTTATATACAGAAAGCAAGGAAGATATAGGAGAGGAAGAAGGCGGGATACTTCCTGCATTAAAGGAAGGAGAAAAACTCAACCTCCTTGAGCTCCAGCCCAAGCAGCACTTTACTCAGCCGCCACCGCGCTATTCCGAGGCAACCCTCGTAAAGGCGCTGGAAGAAAAAGGCATAGGAAGACCGAGCACTTATGCAACAATATTGTCAACAATACAGGACAGAAAATATGTGCATAAACTTGACGGCAAGTTTGCACCCACAGAACTTGGAACCGTTGTTAATGACCTTCTTGTGGATAAATTCTCCGATGTCTTGGAAATTGGCTTCACTGCAAAGATGGAGGACAAACTTGACCACATTGAAGAAGGGAAAATGAAATGGGTAAAGGTTGTAAAGGATTTTTATAAACCGTTTAGTCACGACCTTACAGAGGCAACAAAGACGCCGGGGAAGGTGAAGCCTCAGGATATTCCAACAGATATAAAATGCGAAAAATGCGGGCTCCCAATGGTTATAAGATGGGGCAGGCATGGAAGGTTTATGGCATGCACAGGTTATCCAAATTGCAAAAATACAAAACCCCTTGAAACTCAGGAGTCAAAGGTTGGAGCGCAGCCTGCATCCACTGTAATAACAGAAGAAAAATGTCCTAAATGCGGCGCACCAATGGTGCTTAAAGCCGGCAGATTCGGGAAATTTCTCGCATGCTCAAAATACCCCGAGTGCAAGACCACAAAACCAATAGCCACAGGTGTCAAATGCCCCGAGGATGGCGGTGATATTATTGAAAGGCGCTCTAAAAAAGGTAGATCTTTCTGGAGTTGCAGCAACTATCCTAAATGTAAATTTGCATCGTGGTATAGACCTGTACCACAAAAATGTCCTCAATGTAGTGCTGATTTTCTTCTCGAAAAAAGGAGTATGACTGGCACTATAACATTACAGTGCTATAAAAAAGATTGTGGATACAAAGAAGAGGCCGGGCAATTAGAAGAGGTAAAGGCATAAGTGTTGACAGCCAACCTTTTATCATAGGCATTGGCGGCAGCCACAGCGGTGCAGGCAAGACAACCGTGGCAGAAGCACTTCTGAAGAGCCTGACTCAAGGGGTCAAGGGGTCAAGGGGTCAAGGGGTCAAGAAAACGAAAATTAATAAAACCACTCATTCACTTGAACCCTTGAATCCTCGAACCCTCGAACCCTGTAATACTTCCTGGGGTGCGATCAAATACACAAAAACAGCTATCTACACATCAATAGTTGACGACCCTGAGATATTAACGCAGGAAGGTAAGGATACACAAAGACTCCTTAATGCCGGCGCAGAGAATGTGTTATGGGTACAATCTCCAGCCGAAGAACTCAAAGAAGTCTTGCCTTTAGCTGTCAGCAGGCTTTCCCACCTCAGAGGAATAATCATAGAAGGCAACAGCGCAATTGAGTTTTTAAAACCTGATATTGTAATATTTATATTTGGGAAAGGCAGTGAGAGTTTGAAAAAAAGCGCCATAAAGGTTATGGCTATGGCAGATATAATCTTATTTCAGGAGGAGCCCTCTATAAAACTACCTGAGAGAGCCAAAAAATTTAAGGTTTCCCTTTCATCAAAGTCAGGTCTTGATGAATGCATGAATTACATACGTGCCTGCTTGTCCACAGATAGGGGTTATTAAAATGAAGGATAAGATAGAGGAAGAGATAAAAAAGAAGGCTATCGGAGGCAGACTCCCATGCACTGTTGCACGGATGATCGCAGAGAATCTCTGTGTTTCATATAAGACCGTTGGCAAGGTTGCTGACAGGCTTAAAATAAAAATCACCAATTGCCCTCTCGGTTGTTTCTGATGGGTACCATTTTTTTTGAGCTTGCCCTGACTTTTTACTTTGCAGCAACAATTATCAGTATTGCCGAGCTTTTCAAAGGCACAAAGACAACGGCAAAGATAATGCTCTTATTTGTTATCTTCGGTTTTCTCCTCCATACTGTAAGCATTATCTTCCGTTATATTGTTGGCGGTCACCTGCCAATATCAAGTCCCCATGAGGCAACATCTTTTTTTTCATGGTGCACAGTGCTATTATTTTTTATCCTTGAATTCAGGTACAAGGTCGGACTTCTCGGTTCGTTCATAATGCCACTTGTATTTGTCTTAATGCTTTCATCTTCTCTGCTGCCGCGGGAGATAAAATCCTTAAGCCCGGTGCTGCAGAGTTACTGGTTAGGAATACATACGGTCCTTGCATTTATCGGTAATGCTGCATTCGCAATGGCATTTGGCATAGGCATTATGTATCTTGTTCAGGAACACTATGTAAAATCCAAGCATCCAAGCGGTTTGTTCCAGAGACTGCCGAGTCTTCAGAGTCTTGACGAGATAAATTACAGATTGATAACAATCGGATTCCCGTTGCTTACTCTCGCAATAATAACAGGTGCGCTCTGGGCAGAAAGCGCATGGGGAAGTTATTGGAGATGGGATCCGCGCGAGGTCTGGTCATTGATAACATGGCTTATTTACGCTATTGTGCTTCACGCAAGACTTATGGCAGGCTGGAGGGGGAAAAGGGCTGCTATATTGTCCATAATCGGTTTCCTGACAATCCTTATAGCATTTTTCGGCATTAAATTACTCAGAAAAGGTCTTCATGTATTTCTATGAATATTTTTGTCTTGGGACTTAATCATAAAACTGCTGATGTAGATGTCAGAGAAAAGCTCGCCTTTAGTGGCCCTAAACTTGAAGAAGGGCTGCTGAGGATTAAAGCCCTGCCAGAGGTAAGAGAGGCTGTTATATTGTCAACATGCAATAGGGTTGAAATCTATGCAAATGTGAAGGATACCACAAAGGCATCCGAGTCAATAAAGAATTTTATTTCGGAGTTTCACGGGATTAACAGAGATGCGCTTGAAACCTCACTCTATATTCATGAAAATATCAGCGCTGTGAAACATATCTTCAGGGTTGCATCAAGTCTCGACTCAATGGTTGTGGGTGAGCCTCAGATACTCGGACAACTGAAAGACGCATTCGAGTTTGCACTCACAAAAAAGACAACGGGCGTCCTGCTCAACAAACTTATGAAAAAGGCAATCTCTGTTGCAAAACGCATACGCACAGAGACAAAGATCGCTGAAAATGCAGTGTCAATCAGTTTTGCTGCTGTTGAACTTGCAAAAAAGATATTTACAGACCTCGCGACAAAATCGTTTATGCTCCTGGGCGCAGGGGAGATGGCAGAGCTTGCTGCAAGGCACCTCATGAGCAGCGGCGTAAAAGAGGTATTGGTTGCGAACAGGACTTATGACAGGGGATGCGAGCTTGCAAAAGAATTTGACGGAAGGGCAGTGAGATTTGAAGAATTCATTCATGAAATGGTCAATACCGACATCGTTATCTGTTCAACAGGCGCATCAAAATATGTGCTTATGAAAGAACAGATGCAGCATGTCATGAAGGAAAGGAAGCACAAGCCTGTCTTTATCATAGACATATCAGTTCCCCGCAATATAGACCCTGAGATAAATCATATTGACAATGTTTATCTTTACGATGTTGACGACCTCCAGGGAGTTGTTGATATAAACGTCCTTGAACGACGAAAAGAAGCAGAGAAGGCTGAAAAGGTAATCGCTGAAGAGATAGAGACATTTCAAAAATGGCAGACATCCCTTGACTCTGTCCCAACAGTTATTGCATTAAGGGAAAGGGCAGATGCGATTAAAAAAGAAGAGCTTGACAGGCTGCTCAACAAACTCCCTTCTCTTGGGGAAAAAGAAAGGAAAGATATTGAATATATGGCAACCGCAATTATCAATAAGCTCATACATCCACCCACCGCAGCTCTTAAGGAGGATACCGAGGACAAGGACATTCTGATAGCTACAATCAAGAGACTTTACGGGTTGAATGAGAAAGAGGAGTAATGTGGATTAGTAGAATGGAATAAAAGATGCGAAGACAATTTACTCAAGGGAAGAAAAGTCTCAAATAATGCTGGTAAGCCTGTACCCTCTTTTTAATTCGGACACATTAATTTCCATATCGCCTCCAATATGTGTTAATCAATCCTCCAGCAGCTGCCATTCAGCATATCCTTTTTTCTTTTCCTCAAGTTTTTTACTTTTTAAGTTCACCCTGTTTATTGAGGGGTGTGTCTTAACTGTAATATAGGCTCTTACAAGATTTGCAATTGCAGCTTCCTGAAATACAGACTCTGTTCCGTCCTTGAGCACTATAATAGTTCTTAAGTGTTTGTGGCCTTCAGGCACTTCTACTATCAATTCTTTTATGTCCTCGTTTTTAATTACCATTTATTTCCTATATTTTCACATCTCTCAGAGCGTGCAAAATCTGGGAGAAATCAGGAATAAGCGGACTTATCGCCTATATCATAATGCATAGGCATGAATACCTTTCTAAATGTAAAAAATATGAGCATCACGGCTATTAAAGTAAGGCCATAAGAAGTGCCTCTAAATGTCATATCACCTGCTGACAATAGGAAAAGGTAAAACGGCATTATCAGGGCAAGAAGATAGCCCTCCATCAGCTTAAAACAGAAAGCCTCTTTTGCTGTAATAAAACCGAGACAGCCTGATAACGGGATGAGAAGGAAAGGGCCATAGGGTTTATTAATGAGAATTCCTGAAACATCTCCCCTGCCCATGACAAAAAGCGTTATTAACGCCAATATGGAGATAAAGTATAGTTTTTTAAGCGCCCTTTTGAACTTGCTCACATAAAGATGGATAAAAAACACACTCAGACCCACAGATATATAAAGCGAGGTGAGCAATATGTTTATTTCCAGACTGTGCAGCTTAATATTCTGGCTGAATGACAGATAGGCAGCAATTGAGATGATCACGGTTGACAGCGCTATCCCTACCCTGTAAAGCACCACGCTAATCTTATCATCTCTTGTTAACGGCTGGAATAAATATTTTTCTCCCATACGGCTTTATAATAACAAATTAATCTGGATTATTCTCAAAGGAAATTTAAGAAAACACGATAAAATATATGACATAAATCATTCCCGCCAACTAAATATTAGTTTAAACTGCATTTATGAAGGTAAAAATATTCGGCACATTTACACTGGCAGTAGTGATACTTCTAAGCCATTCCTATGCCTTTGGCTGTAATGTATGCCACAGCAAAAACCCAAAAATGGTAAAGATGCATAAAGAGCAGGGATACAAGGATTGTTTTAACTGCCACGGGTTTGGGAAGAAGAAATCCCCTGAGGAGCAGAAAGAACAGATGGTGAGTGACAGGCTCTGCGTCGGCTGTCATAAAAAATAGATTTCAGCTAATCATCCACGCTCCAGAATCTCCTTCGCCTTTTTTATGTCCTTTTTAATCCGGGTCTCAAGCGCCTTTACACTTGGGAATTTCTTCTCATCCCTGATACGGGAAATGAAATAAACTCTGAGTTTTTGCCCTAAGAGATTCCCTGAGAAATTAAATATATGAACTTCGTAACTCACAACAGATGCGCCGAATGTTGGGTTTTTGCCAATGTTTGCAACTCCATCATATATTGGTGAATAGGTGAAGCGTTGAATGGGTGAAGCGGTGATTTTTTGTTTCCCTCTGTCGCCGCGTCTCTTTTTCCCCGTTTCTGCAATTCCGACTCTCACAGCGTATACGCCTTCTTTTATGGGTGTGCCGTTTTCGATTGCTATGTTCGCAGTGGGGGTATGAAGCAACTTTCCGCCTCTGCCAGCGCCTTTGATAACCCTGCCTTCAATAGAATATGGCCTTCCTAGAATCTTTTTTATATCTTTGACATTTCCTGCATAAAGCAGTTCCTTTATCTTTGCCTCTTCAAGCAGTTTTTTATAAACGCCTTCAACCTGTTTCTTTGTCTTTTCAATTCTTCCGCTGTTATCAATACTGAAATCAGCACGTTTAATCTTTTCTTTTATCGGAAGCTGGCATCTGAGCCTCTCGCTTGCTGTTTTTGCTGTGACACCAAGCATAGAAAGCCTGTTTATTGCTGTGGTCTCGTCAGTGAATACTGTTACAGTCTTGTCGAACCTGCCTTCGTACTCTCTTTCGAATATTACCGGAGCCTCAACAATAAAAACCTTCTTCCCGTCCTTATAGCCTTTAATAAATTCATCAATCCTTTTAAATACCAGCGGATGCAGGAGGTCTTCGAGCTTAAGCCTGAGGGATTTGCTTTTAAATATCTTTTCAGAAACCTTTTTCTTATCGAGCTGCCCTTTTTTGTCAAGGATGCCAGAGCCAAAAAGTTTTTTGACTTGACCAAGGACCTTCTTTTCCTTCAGAAGCTGGCCTACAACCCAGTCAGCATCAATGGTAACAGCGCCAAGCTCCCTGAACATAGAAAGCACAGCGCTCTTCCCCATGCCGTAATTCCCTGTAATACCGACTATCAGCATGAGATATTATACATTACAAGGGGAGTGAATCTGTTAGAGCGGGAAAGATAAGGGGAATGCCCAAAATCGGTGGGACATGTTAACGTATCCGCTAGATTTTCTTTTTGGATGATTATTCACTTTTTGCCTTATTAAATCGTGGCCAGATTTCCTTCTCTGCCCATTTTGCTTCATTCGTAAATGCAAAGGAAGTGTCCTTTTCAGAAGAATCTGCTTGGACATAGCCTACTATTACCATCTGTTTTCCAGGGAGATATTCGATCTTTAATAGTTCTGCGCTGGAAAAGAGAGCCATGTCCGGACGGGCAGGAGATTGGTCCCCCTTCGAGAAGCGTCTTTCATAAGTTCTGGTTTCTGAAGTCTCAGCAATTAATAGCCATTTTGTTCCTTGAAGATTGGACTTGAGGTGCGCCCAAAATTTGTCTCTATCCGCAATCGTAGAATATTTGAACACAATCGCATCTATGTCAATATTTCTATAAATTCCCATGATTTTGCTTGGTTCGATAATAAATGGTTGAATAGTGTCCCATTTTTTGATGAGTTCTTCTGACGGCACATCTTCCATCGATAACATGGTGCAACCAAGCATCCCTGTCATAATAAAGAAAAGGGGTAGAGCTATCCATTTCATATTTTTACTTTTAACATTATTTTTTATATCACATGCATCTTTTATAAAACCTTTATCCCCTCTTTTCCCGCTGCGCGGTTGAGCTTGGTGTCAGTGATGGAGACCGTCATGACAACATTTTATATCCCAACAGCTACCTTTTGTCAAAACATTTTTCTGACAAGACATCACTGAACCAATTTCCCACATTTGACTCTGGTGCTGCACAAGTGCTACACTTAGATAGCTTGAATAAAAGGAGGGAATATGCCGGCAAAAAATCCGAGAATAAATGTTGTGCTGGAAAAGCCGCTTTATACGGCTGTCGAGCATCTTGCCAAAAAAGATAAGGTGTCTCTTTCGTTAAAGGTCCGCGATCTTGTTAAAGAGGCATTGGAGATTGAAGAAGACATCGCGCTGGCGGCATTTGCCGAGAAAAGAGAGAAGACCTTCAAGAGGGAGACTTCCCTGAAACACGATGAGGTCTGGTAGTCTTGCCTTTTGAAATCAGATATCACCGGGACGTAAAGACTGTTGATATCCCTTTGCTTGATGCGAAAATAAAAAACCGCATTAAGGCAGCGATAGAAACGCGTTTGGCTATTGCGCCTCATCAGTTTGGAGAACCATTGAGGAAGACTTTAAAGGGATACTGGAAATTACGGGTTGGTGATTACAGGGTTGTCTTTAAAGTTGCCAGAACTGAGGTATGGATATTAGGAATCATGCATAGAAAAAATGTATATGAAAAGATTGAAAATAGAATTTAAATTTAAAAGAGGCTCACTATGAATCTTTCTCATTTTCAGAAGCCGAGCAGATACATTAACAGCGAGATTAATTCTCTGCATAAGAGCGGGGAAGTAAAAGTCGCCCTTGCGTTCCCTGATATCTACGATATCGGGATGTCCCACCTTGGCCTGAAGATACTCTACAAGATAATAAATGACCTTCCATATGCCTCTGCTGAAAGGGTCTTTCATCCATGGCTCGATATGGAAAAGGAGATGAAGCATAAAGGCACACTGCTTTCTTCCCTCGAAACAGGAAGACCGCTGAAAGATTTCGACATTGTTGGCTTTAGCCTCCAGTATGAGCTTTCTTATACATCTGTCCTCAATATGCTTTCTCTCGGCGGAATTCCTTTGCGGGCGAAAGAGAGAAGTGCGGGCAGATGGCCTCTGATAATCGCAGGCGGGCCGTGCACTGTTAACCCTCTGCCAATGTCACCATTTATAGACGCATTTCTTATAGGTGATGGCGAAGAGGCGATTGTTGAGATACTGGATTTATACAGGAGGTGGAAGAAAGAAGGGGATGGTAAGAAGGAGTCTTTATTAAATGCTCTTTCTGAGATTGAAGGTATATATGTTCCTTCTGTTCACTGTTCACCGTTCACTGTTCACCGTATCAAACGCCGTTATATCGAATCCCTTGATTCTGCCCCATATCCTGATGCGCCGGTTGTACCTTATACTTCCATTGTGCATGACAGAATTAACATAGAGGTTTCAAGAGGCTGCACCATGGGCTGCAGGTTCTGCCAGGCAGGAATGATTTACAGGCCACTCCGCGAGAGAAGTCCTGAAAATGCTATAAGCATAGCTGAAAAATCCCTTAAAAGCACAGGGCATGAAGAGATTTCTTTTACATCTCTAAGCGCTGGTGATTATTCATGCCTTTTGCCTTTGATGAAAACATTTAACAGGCGCTTCTCAGACCAGAGAATCTCGCTTTCCTTGCCATCTTTAAGGGTTGCCGCTGTCAACCAGGATGTACTTAAAGAGATAAAAAGCGTTAGGAAAACAGGTTTCACAATAGCTCCTGAAGCAGCAACAGAAAGGCTTAGGAGTGTCATAAACAAGGACTTCACAGAAGAAGATTATGAACGAGGCCTCAAGGCGCTCTTTGAAGAAGGCTGGCATAACCTCAAACTCTATTTCATGATAGGCCTTCCGACAGAGACCCAAAAGGATATCGAAGAGATTCCGAAAATGGCATTGAAGGCATTAAGGATTGCAAAGGTACATACAGGAAAATATGTGAATATAAATATCGGCGTATCGCCATTTGTTCCAAAGTCCCATACCCCGTTTCAGTGGTATGGACAGAAAAATATAAGAGAGATAAAGGGGAAAATGAATTTTCTGAAGGATGTTTTTTATAGAAAGAGATTGAAATTCAAAGGGCACAGAGAAGAAATGAGTCTTCTTGAGGCAGTGTTTGCACGCGGAGATGAAAGACTTTCTGTTTTGATAGAAAAGGCCTGGTCTTTAGGATGCAGGCTTGATGCATGGACAGAGTCTTTTGATTTTGATAGATGGGTTACCGCAATGGAGGTAACCGGCATAGATGCATCAAGGTATGCAGAAAAGACCTATGGCAAAGATGAGCCGCTACCATGGGATTTCATTGACACTGGCATCAAAAAAGAATATCTCTACAAAGAATATCAAAAAGCAATATCAGCAGAGATAACAGCAGACTGCAGAAAGGCATGTCATGCGTGTGGGTTGAAGTGCAAGGATAGCGCAGAAGCACAGAAGTGCGGAAGTGCAGAAGTAAAAGACTTCCTAACTTACAAGCTTCCTCCCTCCCAAATTTCCGATCTTCATCCTGTTCGCATCAGAGTAGAGTTCTCAAAGACCGGAAGACTTAGATATCTCTCCCACCTTGAGATGGTAACAGCAATCCTGCGAGCAATGAGAAGAGCTGAGATCCCACTTGTATACTCTCAGGGATTTCATCCGTCACCAAGGGTGTCTTTCGGCCCAGCACTCAGTGTAGGAGTTGCAGGGGTTAAAGAATACTTTGATATGGAGATAATGCCCTCGTTTGATATAGACTATCTCATATCCGGAATAAATTTTGTTCTGCCTGAGGGGTTGGAGATAAAAGATGCGGCCTCAATTTCAGTTCACGAGCCGTCCCTCAGCAGTTTTATATCAAGGTATGAATATGAAATTAGGTGCCCTGACACATCAGTGGTCAATCAATTTCTTGAGAAGCAGGAAGTGATGCCTGACAATGAAAGGGGAGAAATTAACATAAGACCCATGGTTGAAAATATTACAGTGCTTGATAAAAAAACAGTTAGATTAATCTTGATTGACCAGGAGAATAAAAAGGTCAGGCTCAGTGAGTTACTGCCAGAGATATTTCATGTCCGGTGCGAGGAACTCAATGTAACAAGACTCTCCATGTACGGCTGGAAGAGCGGATGGCTAACACCTCTGGAAAGGAGCATATTATGGCTAGTGAAATCCTGATTAATGCGACTCATGAAGAGATAAGGGTAGGACTCCTCGAGAGCGGTCAGGTTGTTGAATTCTATGTTGAGAGGAAACGTGATGCGAGCCTTGTTGGCAACATATATAAGGGCCGCGTAATAAAGATACTCCCTGGAATGCAGTCTGCTTTTGTGGACATCGGACTTGAGAGGGCAGCATTCCTTTACGTTGCTGACATAAGGGCTGACATAGAAGAATATGCCCCGTTTCTCGAAGAGGAAGAAAAAGGCGATTCTATTGAATTGATCTCCCGCAGAGGCAGACCTGACCTCTCAATAGAAGAACTGATTCAATCCGGACAGGAAATCCTTGTCCATGTCTCAAAAGACCCTATAGGAAGCAAGGGCGCACGTGTAACATCATATATCACTCTGCCAGGCCGCTATCTTGTGCTTATGCCTAATGTTGAGCACATCGGTATATCAAGGAGGATATCTGATGAAAAAGAGAGATTCAGGTTAAAGGCAATAGCAGAGGCAATACAGCCAAAGGGCTACGGGCTCATAATCAGAACTGCCAGCGAAGGCTGCAGCGAAGAGGAACTAAAAAAAGATCTGGATTTTCTTCTTTTGCTGTGGGAAAACATTCAGAGGAAAAAGGAAAAGGTGACTGCTCCATCACTTCTTTATAGCGATCTTGACCTTGTTTTCAGAAGTGTCCGGGACTTGCTTACCCAGAATGTTGAAAGGCTTGTAATCGATTCTACAGAGGAACATGAAAGGATAAAGGAATTCGTTAAGACCTATTTCCCAAAACTTCTCGACAAAATAGTCCTGTACGAAGGCCAGGAGCCGATATTTGATGCATTCGGCATAGAGTTGGACATCTCAAGGGCGCTCGGCAGGAAGGTCTGGCTTAAATCAGGGGGTTATATCGTAATTGACCAGATAGAGGCCATGACTGTTATAGATGTCAATACAGGAAAATTTGTCGGCAAGGAAGGATTGGAAGACACAATACTCAAGACAAATCTTGAAGCTGTAAAAGAGATCGCATATCAGATAAGGCTCAGGAACCTTGGCGGAATAATAATAATTGACTTCATTGATATGGACAAGTATGAAAATAGGGAAAAAGTCTTCAATGCGTTTATCGAAGCAATGAAAAAAGACAGGGCAAAAAATACAATTTTTCATATATCAGAACTCGGGCTCATACAGATGACAAGGAAACGCGTACGGGAAAGCCTTGGCAGGATACTCTGCGAACCCTGTCCTTATTGCGAGGCAAAAGGCTTTGTAAAATCCCCCCGGACCCTCTGTTACGAGATATTCAGAAAGATAACGAAACTTGCCAGACACGGCAGCGAGAAAATCATTGTTACGGCACATCCCTCAGTTGCAGAGCTTCTCTCTGACGAGGAACGCCTTGGGGTAGAAGAGATAGAGAACCGTTACGGCATAAAAGTTATTGTTAAAGAAAGCATTAATCTCCATCAGGAGAATTACGAAATAGCTTCGCTGTGACGGATTATTTTAAAAGTGGTTAGGAAGGTGAGGCATAGTATTTTCGCTCATTCTCGTCCCGATAAAGTCGGGACTCCGAGGTTTCTGACTCTTGATTATCTACATTTCAGACTGTCGGAATATCGTCAAAAAAATCCGCTCAAACACTATGCCTCACCTTTCTATTTAGTCTCTGGTGTTGCTCAAGCCAGCTCCGCTTATTGCTGAAAATGAAAAAGTCTGATACTAAATTAGAAAAACTAATTGGCATACTTAAAAAAATGGACAGCGCTGTCCTTGCCTATTCAGGCGGGGTTGACAGCACACTTCTGCTTAATGCGATAAAACTTGCAGGCATAAGGTCATTGGCAGTGACTGCAGTCTCTAAAACAATGCCTGAAGATGATTATATATCAGCTAAAAAAATGGCTGAGGAGATGGGTATAAGACATAAGATTATAAAAACAGATGAACTTAAAAAAGAGGCATTCAGAAAAAACCCTGCTGACAGGTGTTTTTACTGCAAGGATGAATTATTCGAGAAATTGAAAGAGATAGCTAATAAAGAAGGATATAAATTTGTTCTCGACGGCAGCAACCTTGATGACATGGCTGACTGGAGGCCAGGGAGAAAGGCAGCTAAAAAATATAATATTAGAAGCCCATTGATTGAAGCAGGGTTAACTAAAAAAGAAATAAGAGGAATATCCCAAAGTCTTAATCTTCCTACATGGGACAAGCCATCATCACCCTGCCTTGCATCGAGATTCCCTTACGGAGAGCCAATAACCTGCAGGGCATTAAAACAAATAGCAGAGGCAGAAAGGTTTTTGAAGTCTCTTGGGTTTGTAGAGTTTCGTGTCAGACATCATGGAGATATTGCACGGATTGAACTTAAAGAAGAGGGTATAGAAAAACTCCTCTCACCAGATGTCAGAAAAGCTGTCACGGAAAAATTCAAATCTCTCGGATATAGATTTATTTCCCTTGACCTTGAAGGATTCAGGAGCGGAAGAATGAATGAGGAACTGAATAAAAAAGTCGACCGCTTAAAAACGCATCGGGCGACTCACTGAAAAGATTGAAAACCGCAGACTATCTTAAAGACCTCGAAAAATGCGTAAGATGCGGCAGTTGTAAGGCTTATTGCCCTACTTATGATGAAGATGGAACAGAGGCAATGGGAGCAAGGGGCAGGCTTGCTCTCTTAAGGGAGGTTTCTCTTCAGAGATTAAAGCCTACTCCATTGCTGAATGATAAAATTTTTAGCTGTATCCTCTGCGGGGCATGTTCAGGTCTATGTCCAAGCGGCGTTGATATCACAGAAGATATATATTATGGCAGAAGCATTCTTAAGCAGAGCGACAAAACAAGACGGTATCTAAGGTTTCTTACAAAATTTTTTAGCAAGAATCCAAATTTAAACTTCAAAATATTGCAGATGTTTCAGTTTATATTATTGCCCTACTTTACAAAAAAAGGTTTTCTCCCCTCTAATTTCAAACTGTCTGAAAACACATTCAAAAACGGGCAGCAGGTATATAAGCCATCTAAAACCCGAGGGAGGGTGGCCATATTTACCGGATGCAGCACCAATTTTCTATATCCACATCTTGGGAAATCCCTAATAGATGTGCTCCTTGAAGCTGGCTATGAGGTAATAGTTCCAAACGGTGAAGTCTGTTGTGGGGTGCCTCTAAGGACACTCGGGCTGGAGAAAGAGGCATTAGAGCTTGCAAAAAAGAATATGCGTATCTTTGGCAAGTTGAAGGTTGAGGCTGTTCTGAGCCTGTGTCCTACGTGCATTCTTGCTATAAAGGAACAATATCCTAAGCTGATCGGTAAAGGAATAGGCAATGCAATGGATATATCAAGTTTTCTGCTCGATAAATTAGACCTTCACCACTTATCCTTAATTACTAAGCATCCTGCAACAGTAACATATCATGACCCGTGCCATCTCATTTATGGACTTGGCATAAAGAATCAGCCGCGGGAATTGCTGGAAAAAATTGGCGTCAATGTCATCGAGAAAAGGGGAGAAGGCTGTTGTGGGTTTGGCGGCCTTTTCAGTCTATCATACAGAGATATTTCAAACAGCCTCTTGCAAAAACAAACCGACAAATATCTAAAAACAGGCGCTAATGTTATTGTAACAGCCTGTCCTGGGTGTATGATGCAATTGAGCAAGGGGGTTAACAAACCTGTCTTTCATATCATAGAACTGATTGAAGAGGCATATTGCGGCAGCGATGAGGTATAATACACTCGAATATTGGCTATGATACATATGCAGGGCATGGCATTTTCGCTCATTCTCGCTGCGCTCCGAGGATTTTGCCTCTTTATTTTTTTAGAAATAGAGTTATTGAATATCGGCAAAATAAACCGCTCAAATACCATGCCCTACATATGTACAACTTTATGATAGCAAGGTGTGATAATTTTTGATTTTTAATTTCCTAATTTGATGCAAGGGAGGAATCATGAAATTCTTTATTGACACAGCAAATATCAACGAGATTAAAAAGGCATGGGAAGTTGGTGTTATTGATGGCGTCACCACAAATCCATCATTAATCTCAAAGGAAGGCAGAGAGCCGATTGAGCTGCTCAAAGAGATATGCAGTATTGTTGATGGCCCTGTGAGTGCTGAGGCAGTGAGTCTTAAGTCAGACGAGATGATAAAAGAGGCAGAATCATTGGCTAAAATACATAAAAATATTGTTGTAAAAATACCAATGACAGAAGATGGGCTGGGGGCTGCAAAAAAACTTTCAGGCATGGATATAAAGACTAATGTCACGCTTGTTTTTTCTCCAAGCCAGGCACTGCTTGCTGCAAAGGCAGGAGCGACATATGTAAGCCCATTTGTTGGAAGGCTTGATGACATTAGCCATTATGGGATGGGGTTGATACTGGAGATAATGACTATATATGAAAACTATGCGTTTGATACTCAGATCATTGTTGCAAGCATAAGGAATCCACTTCACGTTGTTGAGGCAGCAAAGATGGGTGCCCATGTTGCAACAATTCCTTATTCAGTTATTACACAACTTATTAAGCACCCGCTCACAGACATAGGCATAGAGAGATTCTTGAAGGACTGGGAAAAGGTTCCGAAGAAAAGTTAAAGCGGTGATAAATGCGAGATGGCATAATCATTTTGCAAATAAGCAACTTTTTCATTTTAGAGAAAATAAACTTTTCCCTTGACAAAGATTATAATTACTGGCATATTTAGCTTAGTCATAATAATATATGATATTAAATTAGGTAATATACAAATATTACCCAGGGCATTGGCTCTGGGATTTTATTTTTAGGAGGAATGATGGGTAAAAGACTTTATGTAGGCAACATCTCTTTTCAGGCATCAGAGGATGACCTTAAGGAACTTTTCTCGAAAGCAGGAGAAGTCGTATCTACAAAACTGGTAAAGGATGCAGCTACAGGCAGACCGAGAGGATTTGGTTTTGTTGAGATGAACACTGATGCAGAGGCACAGAAGGCCATAGAGATGTTGAATGGCAGCAGTTTTATGGAAAGGAACATTGTTGTCAATGAAGCGAAACCGCAAGCGAAAAGAGAGCGCGGCGGCCCCTCAAGAGAAAGAGGCGGTTTCGGCAGGGAGAGAAGGAGCACCGGAAGGAGATAAGGCTTATTTGATTTCCCCAGCCATATAGGCAGGTCAGGATTTTTTTAAAAGCATAGAACCTTTAGAAAGTCCCAGTTCTTTTGAAACTACATCACATTTGGACTGAAAAAGGAAGAATATTCTTTTTTTAGAGCCGACTAATGTTTCAAAGTTCCCCTGTCCTTTGCTGATAATAAAGGTGGCGTTCATGAAACTATCCTGAAAATCCTGTGATGTCCATTCAAGGATTGTTCCAACAGCATCAGAGCCATTGTCTGTTACTGCGCAAGTCTCTGTAAGCTGTGTTTCTCTGGCATCCTGGATAGTTGAATCATTAATAACAGCAGAACCTTTTACTACTGCCGTTACTTTTTTCCCGAGAGATATGAGGGTTTCAATAAGAATTCTGTCAAAAACTATCTCACCGGCATTATCGAGCAGATAGAGGATATTATCTGTCTTTAAAATTTCATCCTTGAATGCAGGATAGTCATCTACAGTTATAGAACCTGCCAATGCCCTTTCAATTGTGCCTTCAATATCAACAGATGTAAATATGCCAAAGTCAATGACATTGCCGGCAATTGCAAGCCTTGATGCTGCCCATAAAGGCTCATTGCTTGTCTCAACATGGTTTTTTAAGAAAGGATAGAGCCTTAGGGCAATCTGATTGTATTCAGACTTTATATCTTTAAAAGGGTCTTTACCAAGAAGATTGCGAATCTCTCTATGAAGAAAGGTGGTAGTATGGGCAGGAGTCTTTGAAGTGTCAAACTTTCCAGCATCATTGAGTATGCTTTTAAGAATATGCTCCCTCTGTGCATCGTCTTTTGTCCCGAGCCTCAGCGCAATAATTGCCTGCTTAAGAAAACATGGATAACAGTCTAAATGAACCTTCATCCCTGCTTTTTCTTTAGTGCCTTTGCTTTTTTCTCAACTTCTTCTGCCATTTTCTTTTTATATTCTTTTAGTTGTTTTGCAGCCCTTGTGTTTTTTCTTCCGATAATCTCTATTGCAAAAATTGCTGCATTTTTTGCGCCTGCCTTTCCAACCGCCATGGTAGCAACAGGTACGCCAGGGGGCATCTGGACCATTGAAAGCAGGGATTCAAAGCCCTGAAGCGGAGACGAATTTATAGGGACGCCTATCACAGGAAGTATCGTGTGTGCTGCAATGAATCCTGCAAGGTGTGCTGCTGCGCCAGCGCCTGCTATGATTACTTCCACCCCATTTTTTTCCGCTTCCCCTGCAAGTGCGGCTGTCCTACCTGGAGAACGATGCGCAGAGGCTATAGTTATATCAAACGGGATTCCAAATTCATTTAATACTTTTCCTGTCTCTTCCATAATTGGCAGGTCCGAATCGCTTCCCATTATTATTAAAATCTGCGGTTTCATGAAACCTCCTTCCTTTCTATAGTGTTAAATTATAGAAATATAAACTACTTCAGCACTTCAACGCTTTATCAGCAATATCTTTTCTATAGTGCATCCCGCTAAAATGTATTTTCTCTATGGCTTCATAGGCTTTGAATTTTGCGTCTTTTATATCTTTGCCCAATGCTGTCACTCCAAGCACCCTGCCTCCAGATGTAACAACTTTATTGTTATTAAATGCTGTGCCTGCATGGAATACAAAAACATCATTCATCTTTTTTGCATCATCAAGCCCCTTTACAACCTTCCCTTTTTCGTACTTCCCGGGATAGCCTTTTGATGCTATGACAACACAGACAGAGGCATCGGGTTTCCATTCAAGAGTGATATTCGATAATTTTTCATCTGTTATTGCGGAGGCAATGTCTATGAGGTCTGTCTTAAGCCTTGAAAGAACAGGCTGGGCCTCGGGGTCTCCAAGCCTGCAGTTAAACTCAAGAACGTATGGCTGATTATTTTTGATCATAAGACCAGCATAAAGGATTCCTTTGTATTTTATGCCTTCTGATTGCAATCCTTTAATCGCAGGCCGCATAACCTTCTCCATTATTATCGATTCGAGTTTTTCAGTAACGACCGGTGCAGGACTGTATGCACCCATTCCACCTGTGTTAGGACCGTTATCGCCATCAAAGACTCTCTTGTGGTCCTGGGAGCTTACCATGGGCAGTATTGTTTTCCCGTCTGTAAAAACCATAAAAGATGCCTCTTCGCCATGTATGCATTCTTCAACTATCACCCTATTGCCTGCGTCTCCGAATGCACGGTCTTTCATTATAAGCTTCAACCCGTCTATTGCTTCGTCAACAGTTTCTGCCACTATCACGCCTTTCCCTGCTGCAAGCCCCTCTGCCTTAATAACTATGGGCGCACCTTTCATTCTCACATAATCTTCTGCATGAAGATAAGAGGTGAATACCTTATATTCTGCAGATGGTATGCCACATCTCCTCATAAGGTCTTTTGCAAAGACCTTGCTTCCCTCAAGCTGAGCTGCCTTAATATTAGGGCCGAGGATTTTTCTGCCTTCTTTTTCGAAAGCATCAACAATCCCCTTTGAAAGGGGGGCCTCAGGTCCTACTATTGTAAGGTCAATCCATTCATATTTTACAAAGTCAATTAGCTCTTCAAAGTTATTATCGCCGACATTTATACATTCTGCTAACTCTGAAATACCAGCGTTGCCAGGGCAGCAATATATCTTATCCACGTGGCGACTCTGAGAGAGCTTCCAGACAATAGCATGCTCTCTGCCTCCTCCGCCAATAACAAGAACCTTCATAGTCTATTCATTGCCTCCTGCAACCTTTGTAAGGTAATCAGCAATTGCGTTGTCGTATTTTGATGTGAGTCTGAAGACCTTTTTAGCAAGTTCAAGCCGGGTTTCGTAGCTGAGGTCTCCTTTCAGGTTTTTCATTTCTTTTATAATGGTGTCATAGTCGTTGTTGTCTGTGACTACAGCAACATGCGGGAAATTCTTTGAGGCGGAGCGGAGCATGGTGGGCCCGCCAATGTCTATGTTTTCGATTGCCTCTGCAAGTGTAACATCAGGCTTTGATATAGTCTCCTCAAATGGATATAGGTTAACTACAACCATGTCTATAAGCTCTATGCCGTATTCTTTTATATCCTCCATATCTTTTGGATTATCCCTTCTTGAAAGAAGACCTCCATGGACTTTCGGGTGGAGGGTTTTAAGCCTTCCATCGAGCATCTCAGGAAATCCTGTATAATCGGAAACGTCTTTTACAGTGACACCTGCATCTCGCAAAGCCTTTGCAGTGCCTCCTGTTGAAAGTATCTCCACCCCTAATGAATGAAGTGCCTTTGCAAAATCAACTACTCCTTTTTTGTTCGACACGCTTATAATTGCCCTCTTGATTTTTGGCATTTAAAATCCCCCTTTTTTATAACTCCCCCTCATCCCCCTCTTAATTTAAGAGAGGGAAGAGGGAGTCAATAATTTTCATTGTCCTTTTTATTGCTGTGCAACATGAGGTTTTATATATCCACCATCCATAAGACTCACATGTTTGTTATATCCTATTATTATATGGTCAAGAACCTTTATTCCTACTATCTCGCCTGTATGCACGAGCCTTTCAGTTATAGAGATGTCTTCACGGCTTGGAGTGGGGTCCCCGCTTGGGTGATTGTGCACAAAGATAACCGATGCCGCTGATTCTCTTATTGCATTTCTGAATGCCTCACGCGGGTGTATCAGAGAGTTTGTCAGCGTTCCTTCAGAAACCCTGCAGTCTCTAAATACCCTGTTTTTGGCGTCGAGCATCGCACAAAAAAGCACCTCTCTTTTAATATCTTTTACCACCGGATAATAATAGGAATATACATCACGACTTGACGAAAAAACAGGCCCCTTCTCGCAGGGTTCCCTTAAAAGTCGTCTGCCGAGTTCAAATGCAGCCTTTATCTGAGCTGCTTTTGCAGAGCCCATTCCTTTAAGAAGTGTAAATTCTTTTATTGAAGCGTTCTCTATATTTTTTAAATTCTTAAATGAATCCAGCATTTCCATTGCAAGGTCAAGTGCACTTTTCCCTCCTCCGCCGGATCTTAATATTATAGCGAGGAGCTGAGCATTGGATAGATTATCTGCCCCGAGTTTAAGCAGTCTTTCTCTCGGCCTTTCTTCTTCAGGCCAGTTCTTAATGCTTTTATATGCCATTTTATTATCCTATCTTGAAGCTCAAGGAGGGACTATCTTTTCGCTCATTCTCGGTCGCTGAAGCGCCCTCCGAGGGCTTTTGCCTCTCGATATTTTATGACCTGCTGTCTGACTATCGGCAAAAGAATCCGCTAAAAGACAGTCCCTCCTTACTTTAAACAATCACAGTGATTTAGATGCAGGATTCTAACATCTTGGTGAAGGATTGGTAAAGTACCCGGAAGCAAAGGCTGAATAGCACAGGATTGGCTATGAGCGGCTTTTTGCTAACTTTTATTTTTTCAAGGTGAATATTGCTTTTAAAAGTGCTTCTTTAGCTGCTTTAAAATCTGAACGAATCTTATAGCCCGCTGCATTTCTGTGCCCTCCGCCGTCGAACGACTCTGCAATCTTTGCAACATTTATTTTTCCTTTTGAACGAAGACTAACTTTATAGTGATCCTTCTCTATCTCTCTGAAGAGGGCAGAAATTTTTATTGACCTAAGCATCCGCGAAAAGCCAGGAAAGTTTTCTGTGTCCTCAACAGTAGTGCCCGTCTCTCGGAACATATCCAGTGTTACTTTTGTAATTGCAATATCATTATTAATCTCTAAGGTATTAAGAACTTTCAGTAACAACCTGAACCTGTTTTCCGACCATGTCTCATATAGATTTTCTGCAATATAATATGGGGCTGCGCCAGCCTCTATCAATTCAGCAGCAATCCTTAAAATTTCAGGAGTTGTGTTGCTATATCTGAAAGTACCTGTATCGATTGCAATGGCAGAATAAAGATTTGTAGCAATCTCTTCTGTTATCTTTATGCCTAATTCTTTCATGAGATAGAAAATCATCATACCTGTTGCAGGTGCTTGCGGCTCTATCCATTTTATATCTCCGAATTCCCTCCCTGTCTCGTGGTGGTCTATAACTGCAGAGGAAATAAATTTTAAATTTTCGAGACCTATGCGTTCAAGATCATTACAATCTACAAGGATCAGATTTGAGATTTGCCCGCCTCGGGCAGGTTCACTCGCCTCAGCGGAAGATTTGAGACTTGAGATTGAATTTGTGAATCTTTCATGACCGGGCAGGAATTTGTAAAATTCCGGGACAGAGTCTTTGTCATAGACGATTGTTTTTTTCCCGAGGGATTCGAGTGCCATCGCCAACGCAATAGAGGAGCCGAGGGCGTCACCATCAGGGCTTATATGTGTTGCGATAAAAAACTGTTTTCCTTTATGAAGAAAGGCAAGTAAGTCCTCTGGAACTTTCAACGTTTCTCCCTGATCTCTTTTAGTAACCTTTCAATCTTATCTCCATACTCGAGAGATTCATCCACTCTGAATGTCAGGGTTGGAATGAACTTCATCCTGATCCTTTTTGATAATTCAGCACGGATAAAGCCTTTCGCCGAATTAAGTATTTCAAGCGTGGCCTCTCTCGCTTCGGGCTTCAGGACACTGATATAAACTGTTGCTATTTTCAGGTCTTCTGTTATTTTTGCTCCTGTAACAGTTATAAATCCCACCCGTGGATCTTTTAATTTGTTCATTATTATGTCAGCAATCTCTTCTCTGATAAGGTCGCTGACTCTTTGTGAGCGCTTATATGGAAGCATAGTTAGTTAAATAGAGTTCGTTGAGTTTGTTGAGTCCGTTGGGTTCATTGAGTTCATGAGTTGTTAAAAGAACTCCATAAACTCTATTAACCCTATAAACTCAGTTATAGTTTTGCTGCTATTTTTTCAATGATATAATTTTCGAGGATGTCTCCAACTTTTATGTCATTATAGTTTTCAATCATAATGCCACACTCGTATCCTGCTTGAACCTCTTTAACATCATCTTTAAATCTCTTGAGCGATGATATCTTACCATCGTAGATGACGATATTATCCCTGATTATCCTTATCCCATCACTTGTGCGGCTTACAGAGCCGTCAAGCACGTAACAGCCTGCTACTGTCCCAAGCCTTGATATAGAGAATGTATTCCTAACCTCTGCCCTTCCGAGAACCTTTTCCCTTAGTGTTGGTTCAAGAAGCCCTTCAAGTGCCTTTTTCACATCTTCTATCGCTTCATAGATAATTGTGTAAAGTCTTATGTCAACCCCTTCTTTCTCTGCTGTCTGAGATGCCTTTGACTCAGGGCGCACATTAAAGCCAATTATTATGGCGGTTGAAGCCGAGGCGAGCATGACATCTGATTCATTAATGCCCCCTACAGATGCATGTATTACTCTCACTTTGACTTGAGGATGGCTGAGATGTTCGAATGCATCCTGCATAGCCTCTACAGAGCCCTGGACGTCACCTTTTATTATAATGTTGAGCTCTTTTATCTCGCCTTCTTTTATCTTTGCATAAAGGTCATCGAGTGTGAGTTTTCTTTCTTTTGCCATTTCAGCGAGCTTTTCTTTTTGAAGCCTTGTAAGGGCGATCTGTCTTGCACGTTTTTCATCTTCTACTGACGTAAAAACGTCACCTGCTGCAGGCACTTCTGGAAAGCCAATGACCTCTACTGGTGTTGAAGGCCCTGCCTTTTGAATACGTTTGCCTGTATCATCAACTAATGCCCTTACCCTTCCTACACTTGTTCCCGCAAGGAAGATATCCCCGATATTAAGCATTCCTGACTGAACAAGAACAGTGGCTATAGGTCCCCTTCCTCTGTCAAGTTTTGCCTCTATAATTGTTCCTTTTGCCAGCTTATCAGGATTAGCTTTAAGTTCCATTACCTCTGCCTGAAGCAATATCATTTCGAGCAAATGCTCAATGCCTATGCGCTTTTTGGCTGAGACTTCAACAAATATGTTCTGACCGCCCCAGTCTTCTGAGAGTATTCCATGTTCTGCAAGTTCAGTCTTTACCCTTTGAGGATTTGCCTCAGGCTTGTCGATCTTATTTATTGCAACAATAATCGGCACATTTGCTGCCTTTGCATGGTTTATTGCCTCAACAGTCTGGGGCATGACCCCATCATCTGCGGCAACTACAAGCACAACTACATCTGTCACCTTTGCCCCTCTTGCACGCATTGCAGTGAATGCCTCATGGCCTGGTGTATCAAGAAAGACGATCTCTTTTCCCTTAAGAGTGATCTTATATGCACCTATATGCTGCGTTATCCCACCTGCCTCTGTCTCGGTAACCCTGGTTTCTCTTATTGCATCAAGCAGAGATGTCTTACCGTGGTCAACATGTCCCATTATTGTGACTACAGGTGGCCTGAGAATAAGTTTGGTTACATCTTCTGCTTCGCCTTCTATGATCAATTCTTCCTCTACAGGCACAACTTCAACTTTTACACCAAAGCTATCCGCTACGAGAAGCGCAGCGTCTATGTCCACAGGTTGATTTATTGTCGGCATGTAACCAAGCTCCATGAACTTTTTTATAACATCCGCCAGCTTCACACTTATAAGGTCAGCAAACTCTTTTACCGTTGTTCCTTCGCGGAGCTTTAGCATTTTTTTCCTTGGGATTATGAGTTGAGGATGTATTTTTTGCTCTTCCTTCTGTAAAATTTTTTCTTTGCCATGCCGTTTAAATGCCTTGGGTTCATGCCACTTCTTAGTCTCTATCTTCCTTATTGCCTGAAATGCCCTCTGCAGCCCGGGTTTTGCCTTAAATTTTTCTACCTTTTCTGTTTCTATCTCTTTCTTGAATCTTTCAGGTACCTTAAGTTCAACCTCTTCTTCGGGGAGGGTTATGGCAGGTTCTTCTACTGCTGGTATCTCTTCTGGAACTGTTACCGCAGGCTTTTCTTCTACTGCTGCTATCTCTTCTACCTTTTTTACCTCTTTGGGAGGGACTTCTGCTTTCAGAATTTCTACAGGTTTTTTCTCTAATGGTTTTATTTTTTCAAGCTGAATTTCTTTTGCTGGCACTGAGGGTTTAGTTTCAGATGGCTTGGTTTCAGCAACTATCTTTTTCCCGGGCTTCGCTGCCTTTACAGGTTTTTCCTTAGCCTTTTTCTCCTCAGCTTTTTTCTCTTCGGCTGGTTTCTTTTTCTCAGCCTTTGCACTTATCTTTTTAGGTTTGACCTGCGCTGTTTTTTTCTTGATTAACTTTTCTATCTTCTCAACAATCTCAGGTTCTAATGTGGAGGAGTGAGTTTTGCCTTCAATACCAAGGGCTGAAAGTGCACTTATTACGTCCTTAGTGCTAACATCAAGCTTTTTTGCAAGTTCATGTACTCTTAATTTAGGCATATATTATGTTCAACCTCTCAAATAGGGACTTAGCCCTTGTAACATTAATCATATCATGTTATCATAAAAAACCTTTTTAATGCAATTTTTACTGATGACCTATGAAAGGAGGAGAGAACTTTGGCAAGTTGTTTCGTATGCGGAAAGACAAGGACGATAGGCAATAGTGTTAGTCATGCAAATAATAAAACAAAACGGCAGATACTGCCCAACCTGCAGAGGACAAAGATAATAGCAGGCAGCACTACAAAAAGAGAATATGTCTGCACAAGATGTTTGCGCTCAGGTAAGGTTAAAAAGGCTGTTTAGTGAAAAGGGCTGATTCTCTGCTTGCCCCATTTATCAGAACCCTCGGCATAGAAGATGCCGTGAAACTGGAGCGTATAAAAAAAGAGTGGGCAGGCGTATTTGAAAGACCGATTCCACTTCATATGTCCCCTGCAAAATTGAAAGATGGGGAGTTGCTTATTAATGTGGATTCACCTGTATGGATGCAGCAACTTAATTTTTTTAAAGAGGACATAACTAAGAAGCTTCACTGCTTTGGCATAAAGACTGTTCGATTCAAGCTCGGAAGAGTTTTACCTTGGGGGAAACAGGAAATAATTTCGAAAGGGCAGTCACTTACAGCTAACGATCACTCTTATATAGAGGAAACTGTATCTTCGATATCGGATCAGGAATTAAGAGAGAGGATCAAAAAGGCAATAGAAAAGTCCATCACATTTAAAAGGCAGCGCTGACAATGGGAGACGGCATGAAGAAACTGTTAATTATATTAATTGCGTTATCCTTTCTTATATCCTGCGGCAAAAAAGAGGTTAAACAGGTAACATATGAGTCTAAAATAGCTCAGGAGGCATTTACCGTTGCAGAGACAATAAAGGAAGCCTACTTAAAAAGAAATCTGTCTGAAATCGAAAAGAATTCAACAAAAGAAGGTTACAGAGAACTTCTTGGCGCGATGAAAAGTTTTGATAGGGCAAATTTAATCTTTGAGCCGAAATGGATCGAGATAGGAAAATCTACTGTTTCTCTTAAAATAGTGTGGAATGGGACATGGGTTGTGAGGGAACAGACCTCAGAAGAACGGGGCACGGCAATCTTTGTGTTTGAAGGGAGCCCGTTAAAACTTAGTCATATACTTCAAGCAAATCCATTCCGCCAGCCTGAGTAGGAGCATATTTTATCCTTTTGGACAAGAAACCTTGCTGGAAAAACTCCATGTTTTTTGATGGTATAATCCTACAAACCCTGCATCATGATGAATAAGACCGAAATAGCAAAGTTAATTGACCACAGTCTCCTTAAACCCGATGCCATGGTCTCAGAGATTAGAAAACTCTGTGATGAGGCGCGGCAATTCGGGTTTTACTCTGTGTGCATAAATCCTTACTTTATTCCTTTAGCAAAAGATTTTCTTTCAGGAAGCAATGTGAAGATAACAACAGTAATAGGCTTTCCGCTGGGCATGACCCTTACAAAGGCAAAGGTCTATGAGGCTATTGCGGCTGTCATGTCCGGCAGCAATGAACTGGACATAGTCATGAACATAGGCATGGCAAAGACAGGGCAGTGGAACACTGTCAGGGAAGACATTCATGAGATTATCTCGGTTACAAGGGGAATAATCCATAAGATAATAATCGAGACGTGCTATCTCAGCAGGGATGAAAAGATTAATGCCTCCGGGGTCGTGCTTGAGGCAGGGGCAGAATTCATTAAGACATCTACAGGATTCGGTCCTGCTGGTGCAACAGTTGAAGATGTAAAACTCATCAGGTCAGTTGTAAAAGATTGTTGTGGCATCAAGGCGGCAGGCGGCGTAAAGACCCTTTCCCGGGTCAGGGAACTCATTGGTGCTGGGGCAACAAGGATAGGCACATCAGCAGGGGTTGCCATTATGGAAGAATTCACATCGGTATCTTAATAGAAGGTAATGCTATTAGTGTTAGTGGCAGCTGCTGCATGTTGATTTACTGCATGACGTGCAGCCTGAGGATGAACCCGCAAATGGTTTTTCCACACCGCTCATGCCGAAGGCGGACAGTTTCTTTTTTATATCCGGAGAGCTGCATTTCGGGCATGTGACAGTCTGGTTCCCAAAAACAAGTTTTTCAAAATCCTCTCCGCAACTGTTACATTTATATTCAAATATTGGCATAAATTATTATAGCATGCCTTTCAGTTTTTTTGCCTTAAGCTGGACTTAGAAGGCCAAAGCCTGCAGGGGTTAGCCCCTTAGAAAAAGCTATTTGCTTTAATCGCATCAAAAGCTGCCATGCAATTTAAAAGACCATAATATAGACTATATTCAGACCTATTTGAAAGGAGCTAATATGAAACTGAGTGAAGCTGTGAAGCCTATAAGCCATATTAAATCCCACGCATCGGAAATAATCAGCGAAATCGCTGAAACCGGTAAACCTGTTGTTGTAACAGTAAACGGAGAAGCGCGGGTAATAATTCAGGACATAAAGGAATATGAAAAAGACCGCGAAAGCATGGCGATGCTGAAGATGCTTGCGCTAGGGGAAAAAGATATGCTTGAAGGCAGGTACAAACCAATTCATCAGGCATTCGGCGAATTAAAGAAGAAAATACGCTCTGCTGAGAGGCCGTGAAATACGAAGTCCATATTGATAATGTTGCTCTCGATGACCTTTATGCAATTTACAGGTATGTAGCAAATAATGGCTCGCCGGGAAAGGCTGAGCACCTGCTTGACAATATACAAAAAGCAATGACCTCTTTGGAAACAATGCCGGCGCAGGGCAGCTACCCTCCGGAGATGCAGCGGTGGGGAATCCTTGATTTCAGAGAAATATTTTTCAAACCCTACAGGATCATATACGAAATCAGAGGCAAAAACGTTTTCATTCATACTGTGCTCGACGGAAGAAGGGATTTGCAGGATTTGCTTCAGGAGAGGTTGTTGAGGTAGGGAAAGGGGTTTTGCTTTTTATGTCTTGCCCTGTCGAGGATTCGAGGTGTGAGGATTAAAAGTTTTTTTGAGCTATCAAAAGTAAAGACCTGACCCTCTTTTTCCCTCCGAGTGACGCGTTAGCTCTATTTCCCTTGTTTTAGTCAAGCTTGAACTGGGCAGCCAATTCTATTTTATTCACAACATAAGCTAACGAAGGCATTTTATCGTGAAAGGATCTTTCACTAGTAACCCTGATTATTAAATCTGCACGCTCTTTATCCTCTTTATTCGTTGTGGGGCTTTTTGAAATCTCACGATAATGCTTTATCTCTGGAGATTCCTCATAGTCCCTATATCTTGCGCCGATGAGATAAGCTTCTATTACACTTCCAATGCGGGAGTTAAGGAATGCTTCACCGCCATTCGCAGATCGCAAATAGTTAGTTACCTTGTTGGCCTTTCCACCTTCGAGTGCATATTTCTTATAAACTGCTGGTGCAGCTGCTTTAAGCACCACCAGGGTTGTAAGCAAGAGCGGATAGAAATGGTAATCCTTGGGAGTTGTCATCATAGCCACACGAATCCTCGTAAAACACTGCTCTCGCGCACGCAAGCTTAACCCGAACAAGTCAGATAACGCGTTGAAGGTCTCTTCAAGGAGTTCACGCTCAGAACCGAATTCGCTGTGAGTCCGGGCCGAAAAAAAGTCGTTGAATCCAAACCGGCGAAAAAGGTTTTTTGTAAAAGCCTTAGCGCTGACTTTTGGCAATGCGTACTCAAGGTCTATAAAACGTCGCAAGTACTCCTCCGAGTTAATGCCAGCGCCATAAACAGCCGAGAGACTCACTGCCAATTGCTGCTTATCAAGGGATATTACAAAGATAGCGTTTGGGACACTAAATAAATGTTTTACTCTCTCCAACAGTTCTACAGCAAAGGTAGGTCTGCATCTATCAACTTCATCCACAAACATGATCAATTGTGGTTTTTTCCCTTCGACCCTTAACTTATCAATTGATTCGGCTAGCGATTTGTGAAATTGCTCGATTAGACTTTTCTCTGCTGCATAAGCGTCAACAGCATCGTTAACAGCATCAGATACCAGATCCGCAAGAGCCTTCTCCGTAAAGGCATCAAGATCAAGCAAGCCAGCTGTCGCGATTTTCCCCGCCACAGGAAGTGCTCTCTTGGCCAACAGAGTAGCTATCTTCTTCGTTTTATCCAATGTTTTGTCTTTTTGTTTATAATTTTTTTTCAACTGGTCCAACTCGCCCAGAAATGCTATAAGGGGGTCTGTTGTGAAGTCTGTTTCCCAAGCATTGAAATATAGACATACGAAGTCTTTTGATTCAAGAAAGGTTTTCAATATTCGAATAAATGTCGTTTTACCTGTCCCCCAAGGAGAATCAATTGCCAAGACAAAGGGGCCAGTTATTTCATCAAGAAGTGAAGCTATGGCTTCCACTGACGCCTGACGTTCCAATACATCAAAGCGAAAGGGATCATCTTGAGGAACTTCAATGGGTGGCAGCTTATATTCCATTTTGCTCCATAATATCAAAAGCTAACATTACTTTTTATACTGCTTCTGCTTCTGCATTTGGATGGATTATATAAAGAGGAAGGGATACTGTCAAGCGAGGTTCCGCTTTTCTAAATAATACCCTTACCCATCAAACCCCTCCTGCCTGAAATGTCTGTTGAGGGCGAGCCGCGATGGTCGATAATAAGAGTTAGGCTCACCAATCATATGTCGGAATATCATTTGGTCTTTCAAAAAGTTTATAATGACTTCCGGTTGGAAGAGCAATACGGTAATAGTCCTTCTTAATTAAGAGATAGCATAACTTCGGGAAACGCACAAAAAGTTGCTTGTCTGAATTTTTCGTAGTTGCAATACTGATTAAAGCTGATTTATTTGCGATATAAAGGTCAGGGAGTGTTATTTCGGTTAACCAAAATCTATTAGGCAGTTGTTTTTCTATTACCCTTAATAAATTGTTAGGGATTTTTTTCTTCTCAGAATCCTCCTTTTTTAAGTTCCTTATGTAGTCATTTTTATCAACAGATAATGTTCTTGACACCAATGGTGCCTTCTTTTCATTAATTAATCTATATAACCAGTAATTTTCTTTTTCTGAAACATATTTATTTCTTTCAAACCAATTTCTTATATCGCCTATCAGATCAATCTCTAAAGTATCTGGATTTAGTTTTATATTTTCTCGTGTAATAAAGATAACATGGTCAATCAAGTATCTTCGCTTGCTCTTTTTTAATGCTTTCTTCTTTCCTGCCTGTTTGTATCTTACGTCTTTCTTTTCTGAAAGTTTGGCTGTTGGATAACAAAGATACATACCGAAATTATCGTCATGGATAATAAAATTATCAACCCATGCTGATACAGACCTAAAATGAAATCTAACAACACGACCATAGCGAATATCGGCCTCAGGCTGCCATGAATCAGTATTTAAGGTATGCCCAATCATAGGTACTACATGAAGAACTCCTGATCTAGTGTGAAAAACTATAAAGCCCGGGAAACCGCTTTCCATCCATGGATAAACACTTGATGAAGGTGGCCAACCGAACTTTCGAGACAAAAATTTAAAAAGTGTTTCCGTATTTCTTTGATCAAATGCTATTTGCCCAGCATGAAATCGCTTTTTCCTAATAACCTTCAGCACTTTATCCTTGTCAAATAATAAATCGCTTCCAAAAGGTGTACCATAAATCTCATTAATATGATTAGGCAATATCAACTTTGCATTATTGCTCAAATTATTTAGTATTGTAGCCAGTGTAGATTGCATGCAAAAAGAAGTAATATTGTTCTTCTGGAAAAATGGTGCACTCCGAATTTTAAAACTTCTATTCTTCCCGTTACTATCATTAAATGTGAGGGTATAATCTTTTGCAGAATGAAAGTAATAATTCATTAAGGGCATAGATATTTCATCTGTAAAATTATGCTTTTGTGGAATTGACGCAATGGAATAAAGTAAATAAGCATTGCTTTCTTTGTCGGTAGAATAATTCACAATAATAGAACAAGAAAGGAATGTTATTTTCTTATAGTTAACATTCTTGGGGTTAGCAATTTTATCTTTAACAAAAATTAATTTATAGGCCCATAAGCTTGCATCGATTCCTTTCGATGTGAAATATTTTTTTAAAAAGGTAAATTCATATTTGACTTCGGGGTCTGTTTCTGGAGTCGCTTCATCTATCCATAAGGATTGGGCACCTTCTTTTCTCATGAGAGAACATAAGCGGTGAATAGGTCGTTTATTTAAATTGTCACTTTGTTTTGTTACAGTGGTGTTGGAAGTACATTGTGTAATTATTTTAAAGAGAGAAGCCGATTCCAATGGTATCCATTGGCGGAGGGTAGGCTTTATCATTTAAATCTATTTCAGTATGCCACCAAAATCTTTCTTTTTCTTTGCATTATTATGCCAAGCTGTCAGCATTGATAATGCTTTGCGTTCTTCAGGCGTTTTATTCCCCTTGAACGCACTCCGCGGTATAGAGGACAATTCTCCAGCTTTAATTTTTAAAGCTGATTCTAATGCCTTTTTCGACATAAAGAGCCCTCCCTTCCTTTGGATTTAAAAATTTCCATAAAATACCAGAAACGCGTTACGAAAATCAAGGCCAAAAAGATTTGACTCAATCCTTTTGACTTCCCCTTCAAGAATAGTGTCCTAACAGAAAGACCCAGAGGCTGTCCCAAAATGATTTTCAATTCGAGCATGTTATTTATTGCCTTTGAGTTTTTCTCCATAAAAAGTTCCCGTTTTCTCTTTCTCGGTCTTTTTTTAATTCAATTCGCAAG
>JAKALU010000102.1 GCA_021824065.1 Nitrospirota bacterium | reverse complement strand
AAACGGGCTTATTGAGTTACTTGAGGCAGGTGAGTCATGTTATGAATGCAGCAATTACGGGACACATTACAATGGCACCTATGTTGGGCATGTGGATGCTATTTTTGCCTCAAATGATGACCTTGTAACAAGTGTTGAAATTACGGATCTCTCTGACAGGGTTGTAGTTGAGTGGACAGGCTCTACATATGATGATTATATAACCAATCCAATCCATTTCCGGGTCGTTTTGTTTTCTGACGGGAGGATTCACTGGAACTTCGGGACAATGGATTGGTCCGGCTACGACTATGATATGTACTCAGGTGTTTATTTTAATGGCGGCACAGCAGAGGACGCAGGATACAGGATAAATACACCTCAAAGTAGCAGTTATTTCCCTCCGCAGTTTAATCTCACTGTTACAAAAACAGGCACAGGTTCTGGCAGAGTAACAAGCTCGCCTGCAGGGATAGATTGCGGCTCTGACTGCACAGAGGCATACAATTATGGCACAACTGTAACCCTGACAGCCGCAGCCGATACAGGTTCAACCTTTGCAGGCTGGTCAGGTGCATGCACAGGCACAGGGACGTGTAGCGTAACTATGGATCAGGCCAGAACTATAACAGCGACATTCAATAATACTGCTTCACCGACTGGTTCCATCTCCATTGACAACAATGCTGCTTATACAAATTCTGCTACAGTTACCCTGACCCTCTCTGCCTCTGATACAGACGGTGTCTCCCAGATGTGCATAAGCAATACTACATCCTGTTCATCATGGGAGACCTATACTACATCGAAATCATGGACATTGACCTCAGGAGATGGTGATAAGACGGTTTATGCATGGTTCAAGGATGGTGCGGGCAACGCCGACCCCAGTCCTTATTCTGATTCTATTATCCTCGACACTACCGCTCCATCCGATGGCGTCCTTTTGGCAAGCGGTGGAAATTCTCAGGTATTATTAAGCTGGTCCGGGTTCTCAGATGCGATGAGCGGGATAAGCAGTTATCAACTTTTGTTTGACACCAGCAGCACACCAGGCTCTTGCTCAAGTGGAACACCTATCGAACTCGGAACTAATACATCTTATACCCATACAGGCTTAACCAATGACATAACCTATTATTACCTTGTATGCGCTACTGATAATGCGGGGAACACATCAGCAGGCACAACCGCAAGTGCAATGCCGCAAGCTGCTGACACCACGCCGCCAGCAGGCTCGATCTCCATCAACAGCAATGCTGCTTATACCAATTCCGTCTACGTAACTTTAACCCTTTCTGCCTCTGATTTTAGTGGTGTCTCACGGATGTGCATAAGCAATACGTCATCCTGTTCATCATGGGAAACTTACACCACATCGAAATCATGGACATTGCCCTCGGGTGATGGGAATAAAAAGGTTTATGTCTGGTTCGAAGATGGGCTGGGGAACGCCAATACAACACCTTATTCAGACACTATTACCTTTGACACCACTGCTCCAACAGATGGTGCTCTTTCAGCAACAGCAGGAAATACGCAGGTATCATTAAGCTGGTCTGGATTCTCGGATGCAACAAGCGGGATAAGCAGTTATCAACTTGTATATGACACCAGCAGCACACCGGGCTCTTGCTCAAGTGGGACACAAATTTACTCTGGTTCTAATACATCTTATACCCATACAGGCTTAACCAATAACATAACCTATTATTACCGCGTATGTGCTACTGATAACACAGGAAACACATCAACAGGTGCAACTGCAAGTGCAACGCCTGTGCTGATCTACACACTTTCACTTAGCTGTTCTGACAGTGGCATCCAGTGCATAAGAAGGACTGATAGCGGAGATGACAGTAACAACATCGTTGATGGTAAACCTAAGGTGGATGTGGAGTATGAATTTATGGTGTCTGTAACAGATGAAGGCGGCACACCGCAATATGTCAGGCTCTACACGACGCAGAGGAACAATCCTTTCTCAGGTGATTTTTATGGCTACAGTATGGCTTGTAGCGGGTCATATAGCACAGGTGCAACCTGTACATATAGTACAATGCTCGGCCCTGCAGCGGTTCATAAATTTTACATTGAGGCAAAATTTTCGGATGGCTCGATTAAGACATATCCAGAGACAGGCTACATTACAGGTCCACAGGTGCAACTCCTTACCGGATTTAACCTTGTAGGGTTGCCGAGAGATATAGGAAGCGCAAATCTTGATGGTACGTCAGCATTTGGCAGTTCTTCAACTTACAGATGGACTTCTACAGGCCTGACCACAGATTCAAATAAGGGGTCTTACAGTCTTGTTGACTCCGCTAACCCAGTGGTTGACGGGGAGGGGTATTTCAGCTCAAAACAGAACCAGACATTGCTTGAGCTTAGCAATTACGGAGAGGTTCAGGGATCTGACTATTCCTACAAACTGAACCCTGGCTGGAATATCATAAGCAGCCCATACGGCGGTAATGTGCTGTTGAAGGATATACAGGTAAAGAAAGGCAATGCTACCCCTGTGTCGTGGAATATAGCTGTTATAAATGGATGGTTGATAAATGCAATCTATTATTACAATGGCAGTGATTGGGGCAAAACCTACTCATTTGAGAGCGCAGGGAGTAATCCAGACGCAACACTCATCCCATGGCTTGGTTATTGGGTGTATCTGAATGTGACTGATGATACTTATTATCTGGTAATTCCAAAACCTTAACTGAATTTAAGGAGGAAGTAATGGGGAAGATAAAATGGACATTGATAGGGTTGATAATTACACAGGTGCTGCTGATCTGTCCTGCATTTGCTGCTGATGAATGGGAGACAAATATCAGAGTGAGTGTTTTGAACGCAGAGAACAAACTGTCTTTTGGTGAGAGGTCTGATGCCACACGTGGTTTTGACAGTCAGTATGATGTGCCGGCTATGCTGAGCGGCGATGTTAAGGCATATTTTTTACTCGATGAGGGCATGAACTGCTGGAGGGATATAAAGTCTGCCAAACGAAGCGGAGTAAAATCATGGGATATGCATATTGAGTCTCCCCTTATTGGAGAGACTGTTAAGATAAAATGGAACCCGGAACTCTTGCCGCATAATCTTACATTTAAACTTATTGATTTTGAAACAGGTGCGATTGTAGACATGAAGAAGCATAATAACTATTCCTATCAGAACAATGGAGAAAGACAGCTGAGGGTGGAGGTCAGACCATGAGAGAAAAGAAAACGAAGATAACCAATATCGGTTTAATTTTTCTGCTTTTAACACTTTTTGCTTGTGGAGGAGGTGGCGGGGGCGGAGGCGGGGGCGGAACGCCCGCAGACACAACACCTCCGGCAGTCACTTCTACCAGCCCTGCTAATGGCGCTACAGGTGTTGCTGTTAACGCTACCATTAGTGCTACATTCAGTGAGGTGATGGATGCATCGACAATTACCACTGCTACATTTACTGTGAGTGGTGTTGCTGGCACTGTAGCCTACAGCGAGACAACCGCCACTTTTACACCGTCGGGTAATTTAGCTAACAACACGACCTACACTGCAACCATTACCACAGGAGCGAAGGATGCAGCGGGAAACCCTTTAGCAAATAACTACACATGGAGTTTTACCACTCAGCCGCCTGCGCCAACAGGGGTAAGTGTTAGTGCTGGCAATGAACAGGTGACCATCAGTTGGAATGCAGTAAGCGGAGCTTTATCCTACAATATCTATTGGTTAACTGCTTCAGGTGTCAACAAAACCAACGGGACAAAGATAGAAGGTGCCGCAACCCCTTATACCCATACTGGCCTGACCAACGAGATAACTTATTACTATGTGGTTACTGCAGTGAACGATAACGGGGAAAGTGTAGAAAGTACCGAGGTATCTGCAACACCGGCACTGCAACCCCCTCCACCACCGGGGTAGGTATAGGTGAATTTGACATTGCATTAAAATCTGAACTATACTTAGACTAACCCTGGGGGAGGCGAAAGCCTGAGAGGACGAAATGTCGACCCCTTGAACCTGATGCGGGTAATGCCGTCGTAGGGATTGGGATGGTAGACCGTATCCTTTTCCAGGGATGCGGTTTTTTATTTTTATGAAACTGATAGTTAACGGAAAAGATTTTAATTCAAACATAGGCACGGTTCAGGAGCTTCTTAATGAGCTCGGTATTAAACCGGGCAGGGTTGCTGTTGAAGTCAACCTGTCTATAATCAAGAAGACTGATTATGACAGTCATAGGCTGAATGATGGGGATAAGGTTGAGATTGTGAATTTTGTGGGAGGGGGAGAGTAGCGATGAATGAGGTTATCATTTTCGCTCATTCTCGGTCGCCTGAGGCGACCTCCGAGGTTTTGTCCGCTCTAAATTTAAATTTTCACTATTGGAATTGCGGGCAAAAAAGCCGCTCAAATAACAACCTCATTCATCTCGACGGATAAATTTTTGTGTGAAGGAGTAAAGATGGAAGATAAGCTGATAATTAAAGGAATTGAATTTAAGTCCCGTCTCTGGGTTGGGACAGGGAAGTATAAGGATTTTGAGGAGACGAGGAAGGCTATTGAGGCATCAGGCGCTGATGTTGTTACAGTTGCAGTAAGAAGGGTGAATATAATAGACAGTAAATCCGAGAATCTTCTTGATTATATTAACCCTAAAAATTACAAGATTCTGCCTAACACTGCTGGCTGCTATACTGTTGAAGATGCACTCAGGTATTCGAGGCTTGCAAGGGAGGCAGGGATTTCAGACCTGATAAAGCTTGAGGTCATTGGAGATGAAAAGACACTGTTCCCGGATGTATGTGGTCTTTTAAAGGCAACAGAGATACTTGCAAAAGAGGGTTTTATAGTCCTTCCTTATACGAATGACGATCCGATTATGGCTAAGAGGCTTGTTGATGCAGGCGCTGCTGCTGTAATGCCATTGGCTGCTCCTATCGGTTCAGGTCTTGGAATACGGAATCCTTACAACATGAAAATAATACTTGAGCAGGCTACTGTTCCAGTGATAGTTGATGCAGGGGTAGGGACAGCTTCTGATGTGGCAATCGCTATGGAACTTGGATGTGACGGCGTACTGCTCAACACAGCAATTGCAGGCGCAAAAGACCCTATTGCGATGGCAGAAGCAATGAAGCATGCAGTGATTGCAGGAAGGCTTGCATATAAGGCAGGAAGGATTCCAAAAAAATTGTACGCGACTGCAAGCAGTCCGGTAGAGGGAATGATTTGAGTTGCAAGGCAGGGCATAATGTTTTCGCTCATTCTCGCTGCGCTCAGAGGATTTTGCCTCTTGATTATTTGAAAATTTACTGTCTGAATATCGGCAAAATAAACCGCCCAAACACAATGCCCTGCCGCTGTATGGTGTGTAAGAATTGATAGATTTTAAACTTTATTTAATTACAGATAGGAAACTGTTCGCTGGCGAATATTCACTATTCACTGGCATCGAAGATGCATTAAAAGCTGGAGTTAAGGTGATACAACTGAGGGAGAAGGATTTAGGTATTAGAGAGTTACTTGGTATGGCATACAAAATGAGAGAACTTACAAAGAAACATAATGCAAAATTGTTCATTAACGACAGGATTGACATTGCACTTGCAGTTGGGGCTGATGGTGTCCATCTTGGTCAACAGAGCATACCCGCTCATGCGGTAAGAAAGATGGTTAAGGATAAACTCATGATCGGTGTTTCAACGCACAATGTTAGTGAAGCAGTTGAGGCAGAAAAGGGCGGCGCAGATTTTATAACCCTCGGCCCAATTTATCAGACATCCTCTAAACTCAAATATGGAAAGCCGATTGGTGTTGATGCAATCAGGAAAGTAAAATCCAGTGTCTCAATACCGGTATTTGCAATTGGAGGAATAAAAGAGGATAAGATTAAAGAGGTGATGGATGCCGGTGCTGGTGGTGTGGCATTGATATCAGGGATACTCAGGGCTAAAAATATTAAAGAAAAAACAGAAGAGTTTTTGAGATTGTTATAATTTATGCATAGAACAAACAGTTTCAAAATTTTTATCCTCCTCGGCGGATTCGCTGAGGCGAATAATCGACAGGATAAGTAGATGGCAGTCGTATTTGGCTTACAGATAAAGGGTTTTCCCGTTTTCGGCTCCACAGGTTTTACTATGAGGTGTCGTATAAAAATTTCTCGCCTGCATGTTCTATGTGGAATAAAATCTTTCACGACGTCCGCAGATTTAATTGGGGGTAATAAATGACAAGATTAGAACTTGCAAAAAAAGGAATCATAACTGAAGAGGTAAAACTCGTTGCCTCTGCTGAGGGGTTAACGCCTGAACAGCTTTCTGAAGATATAGCGTCGGGAGTGAGTGTGATTCCCATAAATAAAAATCATAAAATAACTCCCATTGGAATCGGCAGAAACATGCGCACAAAGATAAATGCAAATATCGGCACATCAAAGGATAAAATTTCCATTGATGAAGAGATAGAGAAACTCGAAGTGCTTGTAAAATATGGCGCTGATGCTGTGATGGACCTTTCAACAGGAGGGCCTATAAAAGAGCTGCGCAGCATGATGCTGAAGAAATCACCAATAGCAGTAGGCACAGTCCCTATCTATGAGGCTGCTGTAAGGGCTGCTGAACAGAAAGGCTCAATTGCAAAAATGACTGAAGATGATCTTTTCGCAGTAATCGAAGAACACGGCGCTAATGGTGTTGATTTCGTAACAGTGCACTCGGGTCTTACCATGAAGGCTGTTGAAAGACTAAAAAAGGAAGGCAGGATACTCGATATAGTAAGCAGGGGAGGTTCTTTTCTCCTTGAATGGATGATATACAACGAAAAAGATAATCCTCTCTATGAACAGTTCGACAGGCTTCTTGAAATCGCATACAAATATGATATGACCTTAAGCCTTGGGGACGGAATGCGTCCGGGATGTCTTGCAGATGCAACTGACCGAACACAGATTGAAGAGTTGCTTACACTCGGAGAACTAAGGGACATTGCTGTTAACAGCAATGTTCAGGTAATTATTGAAGGACCGGGGCATGTGCCATTGAATCAAGTGGAATTGAATGTAAAGCTTGAAAAAGAAATTTGCAAGGGTGCGCCGTTTTATGTGCTTGGCCCACTCGTTACAGATATTGGAATGGGCTATGACCATATAACAGCAGCAATCGGTGGAGCTATTGCAGGCGCAGCAGGAGCTGATTTTCTCTGTTATGTAACTCCATCAGAACATATTAGACTCCCAAGCATAGAGGATGTGAAAGAAGGAGTGATAGTATCGAAGCTTGCAGCCCATGCTGCTGATATTGCAAAAGGCATAAAAGGAGCGATTGATAAGGATATCAAAATGGCAAAATGCAGGAAGGCACTTGACTGGAACGGCCAGATAGGATTAAGCCTTAATCCTGAAAAGGTCAGGGCATGGAGGGCGGAGATCCCTCCAACCGAGAGTGAGGTCTGCAGCATGTGCGGAGAGTTCTGCGCAATAAGGACAGTTGAGAGGGCGCTGAAAAAAGGCAGTTAACTCTCTTAACCAGGAATCCGGAAGACAAAGGATTGATTCAGTGTCAAGCAAGGAATAACAGGTGAGGGATATTTTCAGGTGAAATTAACAGCCGTAGTCATTTTTATTCTCCTATTCATCTCTCCGTCGTTGGCTATCGATGTTAGCTTGACACCCGAGGTCTTAAAGCAGGGTGATATTGTGCTTATCCGTGTTACAGTGCCTAGTGAAAATAATCCTCCCTCGCACCCCTTTGGTAAAGAGGGGGTGAATGGATTTTCTGATGAAAGTCTTACGGGTAGTTTTATGGATATGAAACTCTATTTCTTCAAGGCAGAATCAGGCGACTACATGGCTTTAGCAGGCATAGACATGAAAACCAATCCAGGGGAATATCCTTTAACTGTGGTTTACAGTAATAAAAAAACATTTGAGAAAACTATAAAAATCCTGCCAGCAGACTTTGGCATCCAGAAACTTGCTCTCCCGAAGAAGATGGTTGATTTAGATCCTGAAACACTGAAAAGAGTTGAGGTTGAGCAAGCAAGGCTTGCAAAATTCTGGCCTGTGGTTAGTGAAAAACTGTGGGATGGGAAGTTCATAATGCCTGTAAACGGCAAAATAATCAGCCCCTTTGGCGTAAGGAGGATCATAAACGAACAGGAAAAGAGCCCGCATGGCGGTATTGATATCAGAGCCTCCGAAGGTGATCCTGTGATAGCACCTAACAGTGGAAGGATTGTTCTGATTGACGATCAATTTTTTGGAGGGAAGACTCTTGTTCTTGACCATGGCTACGGCATTTACAGCATCTTTTTTCACCTTTCGAGAATTGAAGTATCCGATAGACAGTTAGTGAAAAAGGGTGATGTGATTGGCCGTGCAGGTGCAACAGGAAGGGCAACAGGGCCGCACCTTCACTGGGGAATGAGACTCCAGGGGCAAAGGATAAATCCCGTCTCTCTGGTTAATCTTGAGATAGATTGAGGCTTGTTTCATATCCAAATAACCTTAGCCATTCATCAAACCGCCTTAGTTTATCATCCCCAAATCTTGCTATGAACTCTCTGATCCTTGGAATGGGTTTTTCCTTCAACGGGTCGTTATCCTTCGAGAAGAATTTATCAGCAAAACATATAATCTTTTCCTCAATAGTGGTTGGTGTCATATCTCTTTTAGGGATTGGGAAGTTTTTCTCCTCTATATCCTTAACTGTAAGCCCAACACCCACATGGGTTTCACATACAATTGCATGTCTCGGGAAACCTTCTTTTTCTAATAGCTCCCTCCCAATATAACCATGGCATATATAAGGATTGTCTCCGTAGCAGCCGAGGTGAGGTGCCTTTGTCAGAAATATCCCTATATCATGAAGCATTGCAGCCTCCTCAACGAATTTAATATCCGGATTCAGATGCCTGACCCGCCCTGCCACTTCGAGTGCTTTCAGTGCCACCATTTTACTATGTTGAACCAGAAAGTTATATGCCTCTGTTTCAGAGCTGTAGTATTTTTCTATTATTCTTATTGGATCCATGGATTATTTTAGCAGATTTAGTGAGTTCAAAAGTGCCAAAGTGTCATCTCCTCGGCGATTCGCCTGAGGCGAAAAGACCCTGACGCTATGACACTCTGATACTCTGTTACCGCCTCGAACCCCTGAACCCTTGAATCCTCGAACCCTTCTTGGAGATTTGAATTAAGAAGACCGCTTCCGTTATTATAAATCATGAGGATTCTCGTTACCGGTGGAGCAGGTTTTATCGCCTCTCATGTAGTTGATGCATATATCAATGAAGGTCATGAGGTTTCAGTTATTGATAATCTTTCAACAGGGAGCAGGGATAATTTAAATCCTCGTACGAGATTTTATCAGGCTGATATAAGAGATGACATATCCTCTCTCATAA
>JAKALU010000101.1 GCA_021824065.1 Nitrospirota bacterium | reverse complement strand
TCTACCACAGGGACAGGCTTCGGATTATAAAGCTGCGATACAGACTCACCTCTCTGAGAGAACCATGTAAGGAGTATTACTCCGATAAAGAGGATAACCGGCAGGGCTTTTTTCCTTTTTTCAGACCTGATGTTGAATCTAAATCTTCTTTTTTCCGCACCGGTCCTGAGCTCCAGAGGCTCGGCTGCCGGCTCTATAATGCTGTGATAAAGAAACATCAGCGGAGGGGAAAGGAGGATTAAGAGAGTTGCTATCATTGCGATGTTTGTCCCAAAAAAAATCCCTATAAACCTGAATGTAGTTGTGCTTAATAAAGTGTGGTCAGGAACCATCAGGAGAACTAAAATCTGATGTACAGCATCATGAAGAAACTTCGTTATACCTCTCTGTGCCGAGGGTATTAAGGATAGTTCGGCAAAGCCCTTTATACCGCCTCCGAGCAGCTTTACAACCGATAAAAAAAGAAGCAGTTGCGCAATTCCAAAGAATCTGCCAATCTGGTTGAACATAATCTTTTTAGACGCAAGCCAAAAAATTGCTATTGCAAATGAAAACCCTGCCAATGCCGAAATATAGGTAGACGTTATGGCCTCTTTCATCAATGAGATATCCCTTACAAACATAGATGAACCAATGCTGTCAGGCAGGAAAAAGAAAACGGCCGAGAGAAGAACTGTTATCCATGTAATCTTTTTATTTCTGGATAGGCTGCTGAAAGGGCTAAAAAGCTTCAGGCCCGAAGACTGATAAAGGGCACCTACACTTGATATAAAGAATATCGCAAATGTAAAACCAATGAATTTCGAAAGCCAGTCTTTCAGGCCGGGGTCAGGCGGAATAAAAAAAGAAACTGCAGAAAAAAGAAATACTAATGATAGGCCGATAAAAAATGGGCGTATTAAATCTCTCCTGTCCTTTTCATAAAGGAATGAATAAAAGACAAACCATACAATCCCTATCTTGAAACCTTCTTTGAGGCCGATTACGAAAGCCTCAGTTATCATAAGAAAAGTGAGAAGATCTAATAAAGGAATTCATCCTTAGTTATCCTCCCATCCTCCATAGTAAGGACCCTCTGTGCCCATCTTGATACGAAAGAGTCGTGGGTTACAACAATTATTGTGAAATGTTCCTCGGAGTGAAGCTTTTTTAGAAGCTCAAGAATTATCTTTGTATTTTCCCTGTCTAAGTTGCCTGTGGGTTCATCTGCAAGCAGAAGCTTCGGACTGTTTATCAGTGCCCTTGCGATGCAGACCCTCTGCTGTTCACCTCCGGAAAGCTGAGAAGGCCTGTGATCAAGCCTGTGGCCGAGCCCGACCCTTTTTAATGCTTCTATTGCCTCTTTTTCATCGGAAAGGCTGTGAAAATATTGTGCGAGCATCACATTCTCAACTGCGGTTAAATATGGGATTAGATGGGACTGCTGGAATATAAATCCGATGATCTCCCTTCTGAATATTGCAAGCGCATCCTCGCTGAGCATATTTATATCCGTGTTATCTATAAGGATGCTCCCGCTGGTTGGACTATCGAGACAGCCCAGGATGTTCAGGAGCGTTGTTTTGCCCGAGCCAGAGGGGCCAACAATGCTCACCCATTCCCCTCTGTCAACTTCCAGATCGGCACCGCGCAGGGCATGCGCTGTCTCGTATTCTTTTGTAATATTATCCAACTTTATAAATGACACCACTCACTCCGTGAGAATTTAAAATTTAGTCCCGGATTGAATTCGGGACAAAATAAAGGAATTCCATAATTTTTATTTTTGCGTTTTGCATTTTGAATTTAAGTTCACTCGCCTCTGAGTATCATCGCAGGATTATATCGCATTGCCTCTCTTACAGGGAAATGACTGGCGATGATAGCAATTCCAAGTCCGAGGAGCAAAGAGACGGCTGAGATATATAATGGAATGCTTATATAGGAGTTAAACGCTCCTTTCGAGACTGCCTGGGCAGAGATAAAGCCGAGAATAAAACCTGCCACGCCACCCGTGACGCCGATTATGGCTGCCTCTACCATGTAAAAAAGGCTTATCTCTTTCCTTGTCCCCCCAATTGCCTTCATCAAGCCTATCTCTTCTCTCCGCTCAAGAACCGTTGCCCCCATTGTGCTTGCAACGCTTACGGCCGATGCAATAAGCACTACGAGTGTCACAAGCGCCATTAAAAGCTGTATCTTCTTTAATATGGTTTCCTCTGCGTATGCAACCTGTTTTAATGTCTTTACATCCGAATCAGGTATCTGCTCCTTGATCTGCTCAACAACCTCTTTAAGTTTATCTGTCTTTCCTCTTATCAACAGCGCACTCAATTTTCCCTCAAGACCAAGGAGAGATTGTGCCTCTTTAATATCAAGCATAAATGCATTATCTTCGGCTCCACCCCGTTCTACAAAGCCAGAAACTCTAAAACTCATTTTTTTATCTCCGGATTCAAGCATGATTAAATCCCCATCAGTCAGGTTTAGAGCATTCTTTATATTAATACCTGCGAGCGCCTCTCCTTTGTCAGGCCATCTTCCCTTGAGTCTCCATCCGCCTAACGCAGAGCCTTTTATCCTTTCGAATTCTAATCCTATTATCTCGATGCTCATCTTTTTTGCTAATGCATTCCCGTAAAGCTGGCCTGTGCATCCCTCTATCCCTTTTACTGTTTTGGGTACCTTTTCCGAATAGTCCTCATTGAGATACCCTTCAGTAGATACAACTACTATATTTGCACCATATGCCTTAAGTTCATTCCCGAGTTTTTCTCTTATCCCCATGGAGATGCTGACTGCACTCACAATCACTGCAGTGGCAAGTGTAACCGAAATGGTTGCAATAAACACCCTCCCTTTCCTCTGACTTATGGATTTTTTCAAAAGGATAAAGAACCACCGGTTAATCTTCATTCAACGCCTTTTAATACTATAGCAGGTTTTATTTTTAATGCCCTTTTTATCGGCAGCAAAGAACCTATAACAGCAATGATTAATGCACTGAAAATTGCTATTGGCAGCAGCAGAGCCTTCTGTTCAAGGACAGTTCCAAAAACCTTCAGCCCAATAAACTTTACAACAGCAATGGATATAAGATACCCGAGCAAGCCGCCTGATATGCCTATCACAAAAGCCTCTGACAGGAAGATGGTGCTAATCTTTAAGCTATCTGCTCCAATCGCTTTCATAAGCCCTATCTCCTCTATCCTTCTGAGAAGGCTTGAGATCATGGTTGTTGAGACTCCAAGTGCTGTAGCAAATAAAGTTAGAATGCTCAGTATATAAATTGTAGATCTTAATCTATCGAGAACCTTTCCTTCTGTTTCTGCAACCTGCCATATGGGTTTTACACTTGATCCGAGAAACACCTCTTCAACCTGTTTTGCAATCGAGGTAACATATCCTGTGCAATACCATTTTTCATACTCTGTCTTTGTCATTGTCTTCGGGTCCTTATAAGCAAAATCATCCATTGGGGTTGTCAGGGCGCTCACAAGAACCTTTGATATCTTTCCCTTCAATGACGCCATCTCCTGCAATGTTTCCAGGTTCAAGAATATCTGTCTGTCTTCTTTGCCACCCGTATTCAAAATGCCCGATGCCCTGAAATCCTTTCCGTTAATCCTTAAGGCTGCTCCGGGGCTTATCCCCATCAGTTTTGCAGCAGTTACACCAACGAGTACCTCTTCATTTTTTTTTGGCCACTCTCCGTCAATGTCCCACCACAGTGAAACTGTCTTTACCCCGGCAGGAAAACTCCTGGCCTCACCCGGCAGTGGAAGTTCCTTTTCAAACCATGTTCCGATGGTATCTATTTTTGTGTTCTTATCTTTAACCTCAATCACAGATTTTGTTTCCAGAAATGGCGCAACACCAAGAATATTGTGTCTCCAGAATATTGTTTTAGTCTTGATGATATCTTCTTCTCTGAGATACCTTTGCTGACCGGAAAGACTTGCAAGTCCTTTAACATTCGGCTCAACAAGTATGTTTGCACCGAATGCCCTCAGTTCTTTTGCAACCTTGCCAGTTATCTCGAATGAAAGGGTTATTAAAGAAGCTGTTATTGCTGTGCCCATTGTAACCGAGACAACCATCAGAGCCATTGCTTTTTTCTGGTTATAGAATGAGCGTTTTAGGAGCCTGATGAACAATTATCTATACCTTCTCTAATATCTCTATTTTTGCCTTGTTCTTTGTATCCTGAAGCCATATCTGGAATTTTTCTACTTTCTTCTGTTGCATCAGGATATGTCTTATATTTTCTTTAACCTCGTCAAAGGATTGCGTTTTCCCTCCTTTCTTCTCCTGAACCTTGATAAGATAGTAACCTTCTCGTCCTTTTATGGGGCCTCCAACTGAACCTGTCTTTATCTTCTTAATTTCCTTAGCCATCTCTGAAGGGAATGTATCCATCGTGACCCAGCCTGTCTCTCCAGCACCCGGGCCTGTATGACCGGCGGGGTATTTTTTAGCCATCTCTTCAAAACTCGCACCTTTCTCGATCTCCTTCCGGATCTTCTTTGCTTCCTCAATATTACCCACCTTGATTATAGAGAGCCTTAAATTCTCAGGGACTGCAAAGATTGAAAGGTTTTTATCATAATAATCCTTAAGCTCTTTGTCAGGGATAGTTATATCTTTTGAGATGCTGTCTCTGAATTTATTTATAGTTAAGTCCCTTTCTATAGACTTAAGAACCATGTCCTTAGACATCCCTCTTGCCTTAAGTTTTTTAAGATAGTCATCTTCCTTCGGGAACGCACTTACGATATTGTTGTATTGATTCATTATTTCCTTTTTATCCACCTTTATGTTCTCTTTCTTAGCTGCCTGTAGCACGAGTTTCTCATTAATAAGCTGATTAATAATTTCCTGCCTCATTGCCTTATGAAGGTCGCTTCCCTGTTGTATTTTCCCCCCCTCTTTTATCCCTGCATGTTCAAGCAGGACATTGATATCCTTCTGGGTTATGGGTTCACCGTTCACTCTTGCTATAACAGGCTCTCTTGAACACCCGAAAACGAGAAATCCACCAATCAATATTAATGCCACCTTCCATCGCAATGCTGAAAAAGTCATCCCTTCCTCCTTTTAAATCACATTTCCGTTATTTTAATAGTTATATATATATAGTTCAAGACAGCGCATTGAATCATCTAAAATGTAACCGAAAGGGTACTGGTTAAATCAAATAAAATGTAACCCAAATTAAAGGAAAGGGGTTTCATGGAGGATGGACATGCATTCAAGGAACCAGTATCTCAAGGCACTGATTGGAAAATATCTTAAGGCAGACAGGAAGGACAAGGGATCATTACTTGATGAGTATTGCCAAAACACGGGTCAGAACAGGAAATATGTTATCAGTGTTAATTCGGGGGACACCATACTTATTTCTTGACTTTGGATTTTGCAAGACATATCATTAGTGCGTGGCAAGAATAGCAAGAGTGATAGCACCGGGCTGTCCGCACCATATAACGCAACGTGGAAACCGCAGACAACAGACCTTTTTCTGTGATGATGATTACAAGACATATATGGGTCTGATGTCGGAATGGTGTAAAAAGCACAAAGTAGAGATATGGGCTTATTGCCTCATGCCGAACCATGTCCATATAATTGCGGTACCTGAATCGGAAGAAGGTTTGCGGATTGCAATAGGAGAAGCCCATCGCAGATATACGAGATACGTAAACTTTCGTGAAGGTTGGCGAGGCCATTTATGGCAGGGAAGGTTTGCTTCATTTCCAATGGATGAAAGTTATCTTCTTGCAGCGATAAGATACGTAGAACTGAACCCCGTGCGTGCCAAGATTGTAAAAAAACCATGGGCATATCCCTGGAGCAGCACTCAAGCTCACATAACAGGCGTAGATGATAAACTTGTCAAAGTAGCTCCCTTACTTGAAATAGTTAAGGATTGAAAAGGATTCCTGTCATCAGAAATCCACGAGAAAGAGATGGAAGAACTGCGCAAACACGAACGAACCGGAAGACCTTTGGGAAGCGAAAGATTTGTCAAAAAGCTTGAAAGAACTTTGGATAGGATTCTGCATAAACAAAAACCGGGGAGGAAGAAAGGAGATGAGTAGAATTGAGTATGGTGTCCCCAGAATTACCCTTCTATTTCTGCTTTTAAATCTTTATTTGTTGCAGCGATTATCCTTAGATTTACCTCTAACTCCCTTGTGCCGCCAAGCCTGAAAAAGCTCCCAGTCTCGATAACCCGCAAAAGTTTTACCTGGAGCGGGAGAGGCATTTCTCCGATCTCATCCAGAAAGAGCGTTCCATTATTTGCAATCTCGAATAAACCGGGTTTTCTGTTATGTGCACTTGTGAATGCACCCTTTTCAAAGCCGAAAAATTCACTTTCGATCATGTTTTCAGGTATTGCTCCACAATTAATCGCAACAAATGGGCATTCAGACCTTGGCGAAAATTCATGAATACGTCTTGCGATAACTTCCTTACCAACACCGCTTTCACCGACAATAAGCACAGGAAAATTTGAGATGGCGACTTTTTTTATCATTTCCAGCAGTCCCAACATAACAGGACTTTTTGCAACCAGTTTATTTTTTCGTTCAGATTGTAACCTAATCTGTGTTTTTAAGAGGAGATTTTCATTACGGAGTCTCTTTTTCTCATACGCCTTTTCAATGATTGCTGCCAGTTCCTCTAAATCGAATGGCTTTGTCAGATAATCGTAAGCACCGAGTTTCATAGCTTCAACTGCTGTTGATACGGTTGCGAAAGCTGTAAGAACTATTACCTCTGTAGGGATATCAAGAAATTTTATCTTTTTTAGGATTTCAATGCCACCGAGCTTGGGCATATTGAGGTCAAGAAGCAGCACGTCATATTCATTTTTTTCAAGAAGGTCCAGTGCCTCAAGTCCGTTCGAAGCACCAGTTGTGTGATAGCCTCTCCTTGAGAGTTCATGTATGAGAACCTCTCTTAGATTGATCTCATCATCAGCAATTAATGTTCTTATTAGTAGATCTCTCATACTAAAGGGTTCTTTTTAACGGGTTCAGTTCAATGATCAATTCCCTTGAGTCCTTGCTATCCGTGTGCCTCACGCCAGGATAGGTTTTATCCATTAAAAAACACTTCTTTTATATCATACTTATTGCACATAAACGCTATCTTTAATCTATAATTTATTGAAAAGTATTTTGCTAATTATAACATTTTATTTACGTGCTGTTGACGCGGGGATAGCTACAACTATAACTTTGGTTTTTTGTAGCAGATTTGTATACATAAACTTTTCTGCTCCCATCTCAATTTTTTTTACTTTCCCTATTAAACAGTAATAATTTAAGGAAGTCGCCGTTTGGGAACAAAAAATCTCATAGATGATATAAAAGACATTACTGCAGAGCGATGCCTCTATAAATATTTTCAGGATTACAGGGACTCAGCGCCCAGATTATGCGGGATGTACTAATACTTTTCTGCATAATTTTTATAGAAATTACACTGACGGCAATATAGTACTTTCTCGTCAAGAGTTGCCATTACGTATTTACCTTGTGCGCATTTTGTGCCTGTTACTTTCCAGCATTTCAATCCCTTAGCTGGATATGCAGGACAATTATTAAAAATATCCTTTGGACAATTCATAAATTCCCAACAATTCATATTTTATTGCCTCCTTTAGATCAAAATGTAGTTTACAAAACTAATTATCTATTCCACTAATTATCTTGTCAATTCTATAATTAAAATTTATAAGACATGTAAAGTCATAATTACTAAGATATAAGCCAGCGAAATTACCTTATACGTTTTCCCCTTTATCTAAAATTTTTTAAAACCTTGTCATCAAAAAGGGGGATATTTCATATAAGAAGAGAAATTAAGAGCGCAAAAAGATGAGAAAACGGCTGTTGAATGGATGAATAGTTCCCGATATGGCCTTGGTGGGCGTATTCCCGTTACGTTCATGAGGACAAAAGCTGGCCTGTCATTCTAAATGAATTATTCTAAAAGCATTATGCTTTTAGAATAATTCATAACTCCTTGAATAATAAGCCAAAATCTCTGATGTCATGAAAAAATCTGCTATAGATTTTTGTGCTTATTACAGAGGTTGGCGCATGCACTTGGAAATGTTATCTGAGGTCCATTCCAGAATCATTAGGTCAATCTGGTGGTGCATAAAATGGTTGTCTTAAACGGTTTTAGAGAGGCTTTAAGTGGTGAAGAAGGGGTACATTAGGTTAGGGGTAAGTAGTTATAGAGATTGAGCCAGCTGAATTATATTTTGTTGTTTGTATTTAAATTTTCTCTGTGAGATAATTCCTATAAATCATCCCAAAGGAGGAAACTATGGATATAGAAACTCTTTTTGATATTTTTAAAATAGCAATAGACAAAGAGCGTGAGGCGTATGAATTCTATTCAAAAGCAGCAGCAACCACTTCTAATCCGGAGGCCAAAAAGCTTTTTGAGGAATTTGCTAACGTAGAACTTCAACACGAAAAAAAGCTGAAAGAGAAATATGCAGCATTAAGAAAGATTTCTTAAAGGTCTAAATTATGCAATGCATTTCTCGACTTACAATACTGAATTGATAGTCAGTTTTATCTTCTACTCACTGCTTATAGCCTTATTTCAAATAATCATCTTTAAAATAAAGAAGAAAAGGAAAGTTAGGGAACTAAAAAATGACAAATAAAAAAATCAGGAGGAAATCGGCATGAAAAAGAATTTATTTATTGTTACCTGCAAAATGATGTTGGTATTATTAGCTATTTCTACACTTTTATTGTTATCGTGCGGCAGTGAATCTTCATCCCCATCAGGTTCTGCAGCCACAGACTCAACAACTTCGAATACGACAATAACTTCATCAACCAACAGTAAGCCCACGATAAAATCGGTTACGGCAAATCCTACTTCGGTTCAGGCCAACGGAAGTGTATCGCTGTCGTGTACTGCAACCGACAGTGACAATGATCCACTGACTTATACATGGTCCGTAAGCGGCGGTAGTCTGTCTTCAACGGAGGGACAGACATCAACGTGGACTGCACCGGCAACTACAGGCAATTATACAGCAACATGCAGCGTTACAGATGGAAAGGACACTGTGTCAGGTAATGTTTCAATAACCGTATCTTAGGGGTATTGGAAACAAAAAAAAAGGACAGACTGATTTATAAATGTAATGTTAAGATTGTGCAGTTTAAAAACAGCAGGAGGTATAGCATGAAAAAAACTATTAGGATGTTCAGTATTTTATTATCCATCGTTTATCTTTTTATCACAGGAACAGCTTTTGCTGCCGAGAAAATTTACTCTGTCACATGCGATCCAGCCGGAACGCCGATACAGATGAGGGATATAAACGGCAATGTAGTATGGAAGGCATATTATAAGCCATTTGGAGAAGTGCAGACGATAACAGGCACTGTAGAAAACAATACGCAGTTTATCGGCAAG
>JAKALU010000100.1 GCA_021824065.1 Nitrospirota bacterium | reverse complement strand
TTATCTTAGTGAGCTCTTTCTTGGTAAGTTCTTTGTTTATAGCTGAAAATGGTATCGCATCTGGTAATATCTCACTGAAGAGCACCCTTCCACATGTCGTATCAACAAATTGCCCATTCAATTTTACCTTTATCTTTGCATGTTCATCGAGCATTCCAGCGTCATAAGCAATCCTCACTCCCTCTGCATCCGGGAATATCTTCCCCTCGCCTTTAACACCGCCTTTTTCTTTTGTCAGGTAATATATCCCCAAAACCATATCCTGTGTCGGCACTACTATGGGTTTACCATTTGCAGGGGAAAGGATGTTATTTACGGACATCATCAGAACCCTTGCCTCTATCTGCGCTTCTATTGATAAGGGCACATGGACTGCCATCTGGTCGCCGTCAAAGTCAGCGTTAAACGCAGTGCAGACCAATGGATGCAGTTTTATTGCCTTGCCCTCAACAAGCACAGGGTCAAATGCCTGGATGCCCAGCCTGTGAAGTGTAGGAGCGCGGTTTAAAAGCACCGGATGTTCTCTAATGACCTCTTCAAGGGCATCCCAGACCTCGGGCTGTTCCTTCTCTACAAGCTTTTTAGCAGCCTTTATTGTTGTTGCATGGCCTTTCTCTTCAAGCTTGTTAAATATAAGTGGCTTGAAGAGTTCCAGAGCCATTCTTTTTGGAAGACCACACTGGTGAAGTTTAAGTTCAGGACCCACAACAATAACAGACCTGCCTGAATAGTCCACACGCTTCCCGAGAAGGTTCTGGCGGAAACGTCCCTGTTTGCCTTTTATCATGTCACTCAAAGACTTCAAAGGCCTCTTTGTTGAGGTCTTCAGCACACGACCTCTCCTGCCATTGTCAAATAAAGCATCAACTGCTTCCTGCAGCATTCTTTTTTCATTCTTTATGATTACACTCGGCGCCTTGAGCTCCATCAACCTCTTCAATCTGTTATTCCTGTTTATAACCCTTCTATAGAGGTCGTTGAGATCAGAGGTGGCAAATCTTCCCCCTTCGAGTGGCACGAGCGGCCTGAGATCGGGCGGAAGAACCGGTATGACATCCATTATCATCCATTCTGGCTTATTCCCTGAATGTTTGAATGCCTCGACAACCTTAAGCCTTTTAGTGAGTTTCTTCTTAACTCCAATAGATGATGCTGCATTTATTTTAAGCTTCAGTTCTTTACTCAGACTTTCAAGGTCAACCATCCTTAAGAGTTCCCTTATCGCCTCAGCACCCATTCCAGATTTAAATTTCGAACCAAACTCTGCAACCTTCTTCTTATATTCATCTTCTGTAAGCAGTTCCTTCTCTTTGAGAGTGGTATCTCCTGGGTCAATCACAACATAGTTTTCAAAATATAACACCCTTTCAAGTTGCCTCATTGTCATGTCAAGCAAGGTGCCTATTCTGCTTGGCACGCCTTTGAGAAACCATATATGTGCAACCGGCGTGGCAAGCTCTATGTGTCCGAGTCTGTAACGCCTGACCTTTGACTGGATTACCTCAACACCGCACTTGTCGCATACAACCCCTCTGTGCTTCATCCTTTTGTATTTCCCGCATATACATTCCCAGTCTTTTATCGGGCCAAAGATTTTAGCGCAGAAAAGACCGTCTCTCTCGGGTTTGAACGTACGGTAGTTGATTGTTTCTGGTTTTTTGATTTCTCCGTAAGACCACTCCCTTATTTTCTCGGGTGAGGCAAGTTTTACTCTTATTGCCTCAAAATCTGTTGGATTCTTTGGTCTCTGAAAAATGGTATAGACTTCGTCTGACAAACTATTCCCCCTTATTTTTCTTCTCCAGAAGCTCTACATCGAGCGCAAGGCTCTGGAGTTCTTTTATTAATACATGGAAAGACTCCGGGACTCCCGGTTCCAGAGTTGCATCGCCTTTGACTATTGCTTCATACATGCGAGTTCTTCCTGTAACATCATCACTTTTAACAGTGAGAAATTCCTGCAGTGTTTGGGCTGCACCATATGCCTCCAATGCCCAGACCTCCATTTCACCGAGTCTCTGCCCGCCAAACTGTGCCTTTCCTCCCAACGGCTGCTGCGTTACCAGAGAATAGGGTCCTATAGAGCGAGCATGCATCTTATCATCAACAAGGTGATGTAGTTTCAGCATGTACATATGTCCGACGGTCACCGGCCTCTTGAATGGTTCGCCAGTTCTGCCGTCACAAAGTGTTATCTGACCTGTTGCTGGTAATTCTGATTTTTTCAGAAGTTCTTTTATCTCGCCTTCCCTTGCACCTTCAAAAACTGGCGTAGCCACATGAAGCCCCAATGCCCTTGCAGCCCATCCGAGATGTGCTTCCAGTATCTGCCCAACGTTCATCCTTGAAGGAACCCCAAGGGGATTTAAAACTATATCCACAGGTGTTCCATTAGGAAGATAAGGCATATCTTCGTCTGGCAACACCATTGCTACCACGCCTTTGTTCCCGTGTCTCCCTGCCATCTTGTCTCCCACTTGAAGTTTGCGCTTCATAGCTATATAGACCTTAACAAGCTTATTCACGCCTGGTGGAAGCTCATCGCCTCTTCTAACCCTGTCGACGCTCTCGTCATATCTTGCTTCGAGATAACGGATATATTGATTTGCTTCATTATTCACAGAAGTTATCTTTTCTTGTGCGTCAATATCTGTTACCTTTATATGCATGAGATGTTCATCTTTAACTTTCTCTAACTGTTTTTCTGTAAGTTTCTTCCCTTTCTGACAGACAACCTCTTTAGTCTTAGAATCTTTTACATCCTCGGAAACTTTCTGACCGATAAGAAGCTGTCTGATTTTTCGGAACTTATCTTCTTTCACTATACGTACTTCTTCTTCAAGGTCACGCTGCAGTCTCAGGATGTCTTCTTCCTCTATGCTCTTTGCCCTCTCATCTTTTTCTGCGCCCTTTCTTGAAAATATCCTTGCATCTACAACTGTTCCCTCTATTCCGGGCGGCACATAAAGACAACTCTCCTTAACATCCTCAGCCTTCTCCCCGAATATTGCTCTAAGAAGTTTCTCTTCGGGTGTAAGCTGTGTTTCGCCTTTTGGCGTCACCTTTCCTACGAGGATATCCCCTGGTTTAACCTCGGCTCCAATCCTTATTATCCCGCTTTCGTCCAGATCTTTAAGCGCTTCCTCTCCAACATTAGGTATATCCCTTGTAATCTCTTCAGGCCCGAGTTTCGTCTCCCTTGCCTCTACCTCAAACTCTTCTATATGCACAGACGTAAAGACGTCTTCCTTCACAAGCCTTTCGCTTATAAGTATTGCATCCTCAAAGTTGTATCCACCCCATGGCATAAAAGCAACAAGGACATTCCTGCCAAGCGCGAGTTCTCCAAAATCAGTACATGGTCCATCTGCAAGGACACTGCCTTTTGTAACTGCATCTCCAACATTTACTATAGGTTTTTGATTTATGCACGTAGCCTGATTCGACCTCTGAAATTTTACAAGACTGTAGATATCAACTCCGCCTCCGTCTCCTGCACTCTTTACAACAATCCTTGAAGCGTCAACACTTTCCACTACACCCGGTCTTTTTGCAATAACAATAGCACCTGAATCTCTGGCAGCTACATATTCCATGCCTGTTCCCACAATAGGTGCCTCTGAACAAAGTAAGGGGACAGCCTGCCTTTGCATATTAGACCCCATCAACGCCCTGTTTGCATCGTCGTTTTCAAGGAATGGAATCAAAGCTGCTGATACACCAACAATCTGTTTCGGTGAAACATCCATGTATTGTACTTCCTGAGGTGTTACCATCCTGAAATCACCGCCTACCCTCGCGGAGACGGTTTCACCGATGAGGTATCCCTTTTTATCTATGGGTGAGGTTGCCTCAGCAATAATTAATTTCTCACCTTCAATAGCTGAAAGATATTCTACCTCCTCCGTGACCTTACCATTGACAACCTTTCTGTACGGGACTTCTATAAATCCAAAGTCATTAACCCTTGCATATGTTGCAAGAGACGTTATTAATCCAATATTTGGACCTTCAGGCGTCTCTACAGGACATATCCTCCCATAATGCGTAGGATGGACGTCTCTGACCTCAAATCCAGCCCTTTCTCTTGTCAATCCACCAGGTCCAAGGGCTGATAGTCTCCTTTTATGTGTTATCTCTGAAAGAGGGTTTGTCTGGTCCATAAACTGGCTGAGCTGACTTGTGCCAAAGAACTCCTTTATAGCAGCCATAACCGGCTTTGCATTTATCAGGTCGTGAGGCATAGCTGCCTCGAGTTCTGTAAGAGACATCTTCTCTTTTATTGTACGCTCCATCCTCACAAGTCCGATTCTGAACTGATTTTCAAGCAATTCTCCAATACCTCTTACCCGCCTGTTGCCGAGGTTGTCTATATCATCTACCTCGCCTTTACCTGTTCTCAATGCAAGGAGATAACGTACTATCTCAATAATATCTTTGTCTACAAGGATCCTTGTATCAAGTGGAATATCGAGTCCGAGTCTCTTGTTGAGCTTCAATCTGCCTACAGGTGAAAGGTCGTATCTTTTGGGATCAAAGAAAAGCCCATTAAATAATTCTCTCGCTGCGTTAATCGTAGGAGGTTCGCCCGGTCTTAGTTTCCTATAAATCTCGACCAATGCCTCTTCCTGCGTATTTACTTTATCTGTTAAAATAGTATCCCTCAATGAAGAGAGATAATGCACATTATCTATAAACAAAAGTGTAAGGGAATCTATCTTTGTAGACAGTATCTTATTAAATATCTCTTCTGTTATAACATCGTTACCTTCGAGTATCACCTCACCGGTATCCGGGTCTATTATATCCTTAAGCGTGATTCTGTCTATTATATCCTCTTTTGGAATCGGGATTTCCTTTATATTAGAGGCCTCCATCTTTTTTATTGCTCCTCTGGTAATCTTGCTGCCTTCTTTTACAATTAACTCTTTTGTGTGCGGAGCAACTATATTCTGGACAACCTTCACTCCAACGAGAATCTCACTGACTGCTCTCGTAAATGTACTGCCTTTTATTTTAATTGTCTCTACAGGATAAAACGTCTTTAAAAGGTCTTCATTCGTGTAACCAAGGGCTTTTAGCACTATAGTAGCGGGCAGCCTTTTCCTTTTATCAATTCTGACGTAAAGAATGTCTTTTGTATCAAACTCAAAGTCAAGCCAGGAACCTCTTGCAGGGATGACACGGGCTGAATACAGGATCCTTCCACTTGCATGGGTTTTCCCCTTGTCATGGCTAAAAAACACACCTGGAGAGCGCTGAAGCTGACTGACAATGACACGTTCTGTACCATTGATGATAAATGTCCCTGTTTCCGTCATGAGGGGTATTTCACCTATATACACTTCCTGTTCTCTCGACTCTTTCAGTCTTTTATTCTTATTTGCCTCAGCCTCATAGAGATCAAGTCTTACCTTTATCTTCAATGGCGCGGAGTATGTTATCCCCTTCTGAAGACACTCTCTTGCGCTGAATTTAGGATCTTTAACAATATAGCCGATAAGAACAATCGAAGCAGTTTCGTTATAGTCCATTATAGGGAAAACACTTGTAAAAGCAGCTTGTAGACCAACATCTTCCCTCTTGTCCATCGGAACATCTTTCTGCAGAAATTTATTATAAGAATTCCTCTGTATTTCTATGAGATTCGGCACTTCCAGAAAAGAAGGAACCTTTCCAAAATTTAGCCTTTCTCTAAAAACTCTTGCCATTTTACTCCCTTTTTAGTGTCAAAGATTCATAGTATCAGAGCATCAAAGTTCTGACACTTTGACACTCTGACACTTTGACACTTAATTTATTTTATTTCTATCTTTGCTCCCTGCTCTTCAAGCTTTGCCTTTACAGAATCAGCCTCTTCTTTTGTGATGCCTGTCTTAATAGGCTTTGGAGCTCCATCAACAAGGTCTTTTGCCTCTTTCAGGCCAAGTCCAGTCAGTTCACGGACAACCTTTATAACCTGTATTTTCTTATCACCTGCTGAGGCAAGGATAACATCAAAGCTTGTCTTTTCTTCTGCGGCCGCAGCCACTGCCGCTCCTGCAACTGGTGCGGCTGCTATAGCAACCGGCGCTGCTGCTGTAACTCCATATCTTTCTTCAAACTCTTTAACGAATTTTGACATATCAAGTACAGTCATATTGTCAAAAAATTCAAAAACCTGATCTTTTGTAACTGACATTATATTTAACCTCCTGTTTTTATTATGTAGTAAATAGCAGGCAGTTTAGGCTTTTTCATTTCCCCTAACCACTGACTACTGTCTACTAACTACTTCTTTTAGTTTCCAATGCTCCCATTGCATAAGCAAAAGTGCTGACTGTGGCTGATAAAGCACCTGCCATTTTACCCAATGGTGCCTGCAATAGGCCTGCCATCATACTCAGAAGCACTTCTCTCGGCGGCAATTCGGCTATTGACTTAATATCTTCAGCATTACAGAGTTTACCCTCAACTACTCCACCGCTCACCTTCAGCTTATTATTCTTTCTCGAATACTCAAGAACCTTCTTTGCAACTTGTACAGGGTCCACATAACCAATGACAATTCCAACCGGGCCTCTAAACAAATCGCTGGCTACAGATATTGACGTGTCCTTAGATGCTGCTTTTGCAAGAGTATTCTTGACAACTTTATATTCTATGTTTGCCCCGCGAAAAATCCGCCTAAGGTCAAAAAGCTCGGCAACGGTAAGGCCTTTATAGTCTGTAAAGACCACTGCATTTGCCTTGTTGAACTTATCCTTGAGATCTTCTATAAGGTGCGATTTTTCTTCCCTATTCAGTTTCTCCCTCCTTTCCCAGAGACGGGGAAAGCGTCTCGGTAGGCCGGCATTGCCAATTAAACACTTAGTTCATTGAGTTCATTGAGTTTCCTGAGTTTTATATCAACTCAATGAACTACATAAACTCAAAAAACTTTTAAACTAAGTCGTGCCTACTGTCTCTGACCGTATTTAAATTAAGAGTTAAAAACTCTTAACTACCAACTTAAACTCACTTTGCTGCTGTCAGTTTGCCTACGTCTATAGCTATACCAGGCCCCATAGTAGATGATATTGCAACTTTTTTAAGATATTTCCCTTTGCTTGTAGGAGGCTTTGCCTTTATTATTGAATCAATTACTACCATGGCATTCTCTATAAGTTTCTGCTTATCGAATGAGACCTTCCCTACCGGCACATGTATAACCCCTGCCTTCTCAGTCTTGTACTCTACCTTGCCTGCCTTTATCTCTTTTACAGCCTTTGCTATATCAAATGTAACTGTCCCTAACTTCGGGTTAGGCATGAGTCCCCGCGGTCCTAATATCTTGCCAAGCTTGCCAACGAGACCCATTATGTCGGGTGTTGCAACCGCCTTGTCAAATTCAAGCCAGCCTTTCTGTATCTTCTCAATGAGATCTTCAGCACCAATGTAGTCTGCGCCGGCCTCTCTTGCCTCTTTTTCCTTCTCGCCTTTCGCAAATACGACCACCCTCACATTTTTACCTGTGCCATGAGGCAGAACAATAGCCCCCCTAACCATCTGGTCTGTTTTTTTAGCGTCAATTCCAAGATTTACTGCCATATCAACTGTCTCATCAAACTTTGTAAAAGAGGATTCCTTCACAAGACCTATTGCATCCTCAAGAGGGTATTCCTTTCCTCTTTCAACCTTCTCTTTAGCTGTCTTTATCTTTTTACCCATTGCCCACCTCAAAATAAAATTTTAATCTGTTACTTCTACTCCCATACTCCTTGCAGTGCCTCTTATAATTTCCATTGCCTTATCAATTGAATGTGCATTAAGGTCCGGAAGCTTCGTCTGCGCTATTTCCTTAACCTGTGCAACGGTTATCTTACCAACCTTATCCCTGTTAGGAACACCTGAACCTTTAATAATTCCAGCTGCCTTTTTAATAAGTTCAGATGCAGGCGGAGTTTTAGTTATAAATGTGAATGACCTGTCTGAATATACAGTCAAGACAACCGGGATTATAGTGTCTCCCAATTTCTGGGTCTGCGCATTAAATGCCTTACAGAACTCCATTATATTGATACCATGCGGACCAAGTGCAGGTCCTACAGGAGGTGCTGGATTGGCCTTCCCTGCCGGTATCTGAAGTTTTACCTGAGCACTTACTTCTTTTTTAGCCATTAAATCCTCCTAAAATAGGTCTTATAGGTCTTATATGACCTATTCTTTGTCATGCTTTTTCCACCTGGAAAAAATTAAGTTCAACAGGTGTCTGTCTGCCAAATATGCTAACCATTACACGGAGCCGTCCATGGTCCATGTCAACATCTTCTACGTAGCCAATGAAATTAGTAAATGGCCCATCAGTTATTCTAACAGTCTCGTTTTTCTGATATTGAGTCCTGACCTGAGCTGCTGGCCCCTTCTCCATTTGCTGCAATATCACATCAATCTCTTCCTGAGATAATGCTACAGGATTTGATCCTCCAACAAAACCAGTTACACGGGGAGTTTTCCTTACAAGATGCCATGACTCATCATCAAGTTCCATCTCGATAAGAATATATCCAGGATAGAATTTCTTATCGCTCTCTCTCTTTCCCCCGCCCCTGAGTTCAATTATGCGTTCGGTGGGGACCAGGATCCTCGAAATTTTATCTTGGAGGCTTTTCTTCTCCACCTTGTCTTCTATAGCCTGTTTTACCTTCTCTTCAGAGCCCGAATAAGTATGTACTACATACCAGTTTCTCCCCATTTTTCTACCTCAATAACCTGCTCACTAATCTTGAAAGCCCCAGGTCGACAACTCCCAAAAATAATGACACAAGAATAACCATAATGATAACTACCCATGTGGAACCTATAAGTTCATCCCTGTTTGGATAGATAACTTTCTTTATCTCTATCTTCACTTCTTTTAAAAATTCTTTTATCTTATTAAACATTCCATCTCCCTTGCGTTATAGGGTCATAGCGTTAAGCGTTGTAGCGCTATAACCCATTAACGCTATAACGCTAAATGGCAGGCCAGGAGGGATTTGAACCCCCAACCCTCGGATTTGGAGTCCGACGCTCTAGCCGTTAGAGCTACTGGCCTACTCTTCTCAGAATCAAGAGCACAGATATCAGAACACAGACAGTTTTGATCTGTAATCTGCGCTCTTAGTTCTGTGATCCGCATTTATGCCTTCGTCTCCTTATGCAAGGTATGTTTTCTGCAATGCCTGCAGTATTTCTTCAACTGCAATTTTTCAGTTGTATTCTTTTTATTCTTCATACTCGAATAATTTCTATCTTTACATTCAGTGCACTGGAAAAGAATTATCTCACGCATTATCGTTCACTCCGTTCACTTGAGTTTTTAGTTTTCAGTTTTCAGTTGTTAGACTATCTCCTTCAGCGATTCGCCGGGGCGAAAAAACCAACAACTAACAACTAAAAAACTGTTTATTCTATCACCTCGGTAACAACACCTGCACCGACAGTACGGCCGCCTTCCCTTATCGCAAACCTTAATTCTTTCTCCATTGCGATTGGCGCTATCAGTTCCACTGTTAAGGTTGTATTGTCACCTGGCATCACC
>JAKALU010000099.1:3419-9713 GCA_021824065.1 Nitrospirota bacterium | reverse complement strand
GATTTACAAAGATCGTTTAATTCTTTATTCCAACTACAATCTAAAAGGGATTCTTAAAGATATATCGCCTGATTGGGAAGTTATAAAGGGACTTCTGTCAGCAGGGGAAAAGATTGGCAGTATAGCGCATCTCCATTTAGGAGAAGAAGAGATTTCTGTTTTTGCCCGCGAACAGGGTTATCTTGACTTCAGGGGAAATGACTGGACATTGGTAACATGCATCCCCACAAGGGTGGCTTTTGCCCCTGTTGTTGAATTAAGAAATAGATTAGTAATCATTTTATTGACTATTGGCGTTTTTATCATCTTTATCATATTGCTCTTTGCCCGTACGGTTTCAAGACCAATAGAAAGGCTGAACAAAGCTGCAATTGAAATCAGCAAAGGGAACCTGGATACAAGAGTGCAAATTACATCGAGGGATGAGATAGGCCAACTGACAGGGTCGTTTAATAAGATGGCAGCGAATCTGAAGGAATACCATGGCAAGTTATCAGCTTACAGTAATGAACTCGAATCAAAAGTGGCTGAACGCACTGCTGAATTACTGAAAGCAAATGAGCAGTTATCCCTCAGGCTGGAAGAATTAAAAACAGCTAAAGAAGCAGCAGAGGCTGGCAACCGAGCCAGGACTGAATTTTTAGCAAACATGGGCCACGAACTCAGAACTCCGCTTAACACCATAATCGGGTTTTCAGAGGTTATTCAGGATGAACTATACGGAAAACTCAATGAAAAGCAGCACGAATATGTCAAAGACATTATTGACAGCAGCAGACATCTGCTTGAAATCATCAATGATATCTTCGATTTTTCAAAAATAGAATTTGGAGATATAAAACTCGAAGTAAGCAGGTTTCCTTTAAAAGATGTTCTCACTTCATCAATGTATGCGTTTCAAAAAGAGGCAATAAACCATAATCTAAAATTAACTCTTGAAATAGAGCCAGACGCAGACGTAGAGATAGAGGCAGATCCAGCGAAACTAAAGAAGGCAATAACCAACCTTATAAGCAACGCTGTGAAATTCACGCCTGACGGGGGCAGCGTGAGCGCAAGCGCACGCAGGATTGCAGATTTGCGATTGCAGATTTCAGAGACAGGAGCAGAAGAAAAATCCGAAATCCGAAATCTTCAATCCGAAATCGACAGAGATTTCATAGAGATTTCCGTCGCTGACACAGGCATAGGTATGAAGCCTGAGGATATACCAAAGCTCTTCAATAAATTCATACAGCTTGAGACGCCTTATATTAAGAAATACAAAGGCATCGGCCTTGGGCTGGCATTAACAAAAAGGCTGCTTGAGTTGCACGGCGGTAAGATATGGGTTGAAAGCGAATACGGCAAAGGCAGCAAATTCACATTTGTAATACCGGTTAAATATGGAAGCTCTTAATATGGAGATTTATGATAATGCGGACTTGCAAAAAAAATCCCTTTTGATATGCTTTTATTCAGATGCAGTTTTGTATATAGATAATTTAAGCGGACAGCAAGTATAGAAGCGAGGGGGGCTTAGTGCTATTACTTGTCTTTACCATTGATGAACAGCGATACGCATTGCATCTCCATGCTGTAGAGAGAGTTGCCAGCGCAGTAGAAGTTACCCCTTTGCCGAAAGCGCCGGAGATTGTTCATGGTGTAGTTAATGTGCAGGGCCGGGTCATTCCTGTTGTCAACATACGCAAGCGATTCCGCTTGCCAGAAAAAGAAACCGACCTGAGTGATCAGTTGATCATTGCAAATACATCAAAACGGCCTGTTGCGCTCTTGACCGATGGGGCAAGTGGTGTCATTGAACAATTTGAAGAAGGAGTAGTCACATCCGAGGAAATTCTGCCAGGCATGGAGTATGTTGAAGGTGTGGTGAAACTCGAAGATGGCATGATCCTAATTCACAATCTTGATAAGTTCCTTTCTCTTGAGGAAGAGGAGACTATCAGTAACCAGCTATCAGAGATCAATAAGCAGCAATCGACAAGTATGGAACAGGGACTGGAGGGTGGAAAATGACAGTCGCCAGACCCCAAACCCAGGATAACAGTCACGCGGCCCCTGCCGGACAACTGTTAATTTCTGACTCTCAACTCTCAAAACTCAGTGAATTTGTCGCCACTCAAATGGGTTTGCATTTTCCAAAAGAGCGCTGGCAGGACCTTGAGCGGGGGATCGCCTCTGTTGCCAGGGAGTTTGGGTTCAATGATGCAGAATCATGCATACAATGGCTTATATCATCCCCTTTAACAAGAAACCAGATTGAGGTTCTGGCAAGCCATCTAACTGTTGGCGAGACCTATTTCTTTCGTGAAAAGAAAATTTTTGAGATTCTCGAAGAGCATATTTTTTCAGAATTGATTCATTCCCGCGCAGGCACGGAAAAGCGTCTGAGAATCTGGAGCGCAGGCTGCGCTACAGGAGAGGAGCCTTATTCCATTGCTATCCTGCTCAGTAAAATGATTCCTGATATCAGGGATTGGAATATTACGATTCTTGCAACTGACGTCAACCCTCATTTTCTTAAGAAGGCGTCGATCGGTGCATACAATGAGTGGTCATTCCGTGATACACCGTCCTGGGTTAAAGAGAGATATTTCAAAAAAACAAAAGAAAATCGCTTTGAGATTCTCCCGCATATCAAGAAGATGGTGACTTTTTCTTATCACAATCTGGCAGAAGACGCCTATCCTTCTCTCACTAACAATACAAATGCAATGGATGTAATTTTTTGCCGGAATGTGCTCATGTATTTCGGCCAGGACAGTCAGAAGAAAGTTATTCAAAACCTTTACCGGTGTCTCGTGGATGGCGGCTATCTGATAGTCAGCCCCAGCGAGACATCCCATGTCCTTTTTTCACAATTTGCTGTGGTCAATTTTCATGATGCAATTTTTTATAAGAAACAGGGGGCAGGGATCCAGGCTCAGTGGCCGGGGATCAGGGGCTATGAGGAAATAATCAATCAACAGTTGCCTGCCGTCCCTGAACTCGAAACTCCGGAACCCGAAATTGAATACAAAGCCGAAAAACCGATTTCTGAAATCTTTCCATCGGCCGCCGAGCCAAAACAACCGATCCAGGATATATATGCGGAAGCCAAAGCCCTGTATGAGCAGGGCCGTTACGAAGAAGCAGAGGAAAAAATTGGGGGCGAGGGGGGATTTGATGCAAAGGCTATGGAGCTTCTATCACGGGTATATGCTAATCAAGGCAAGCTTTCCGAGGCAGTTGAATTGTGTGAAAAAGCAATCGCCACCGACAAACTGAATCCGGGCAGTCATTATCTCCTTGCAACTATTCTGCAAGAACAGGGTCGGGTCGAAGAGGCAACGGCATCGCTCAAACGGGCGCTTTATCTCGACCAGAATTTCGTGCTTGCCCATTTTGCCCTGGGGAATTTAACAAAACAGCAAGGTAAGTTCAAAGAATCAGTGAAGCATTTTGAGAATGCCCTCTTTCTTCTGAAAAAGTATCGGCAAGAAGACGTCTTGATAGAATCAGAAGGAATGACAGCAGGGAGGCTAATGGAGATCATTGAGGCATTAAGAGGACGGTTTCGAGTTGCGAGTGTATAGTTTATCAGGGTCATTCCCGCGAAGGCGGGAATCCAGATGCGTTCCTGCGGGAAACCCTGGATGCCCGATAAAGAACTTCGGGCATGACAGAAAAGGGTTTGCCGGTTAGTAATTTTAGGAAAATAAGTAATAAAGGAGTTTTGATGGCTGACAATAAACCAAGAAAGATAATCGACTGGACCGAAGTTAATCGCCGCATGGAGACAGCCCGGGCAGCAACAGAGAAAGGATGGACACCAGCCCCTGAAGAAAAGAAAAAGATTTTTAAAATGAGAGCGAAAGCACTTTCACAGGAGACAAGAGATAAGGAAACAGCAGAAGAGTATATCGAGATTGTTGAGTTCATGCTGGCTTATGAAAAGTATGGCATCGAGACTTCTTATGTACGCGAGGTCTATCCCCTGAAAGAGCTAACACCTTTGCCCGGCACACCGCCTTTTATCCTCGGCATCATCAATGTGCGTGGAGAGATTCTATCGCTTATAGACATCAAGAAATTCTTTGACCTGCCGGAAAAGGGACTTGGCGACCTGAATAAAATTATCATCCTTCATAATGAAAAAATGGAGTTTGGCATTCTATCAGATGTCATTCTTGGTGTGCGGAATATTTTATTAAGTGAATTGCAGCAGTCAATCCCCACATTAACAGGCATACGTGAAGAATATCTCAAGGGAGTGACAAAGGAGCGGGTGGTGATTCTGGATGCAGAGAAACTTTTATCGGACAAGGCGATTATCGTGCATGAAGAGGTCACGATGTAAATAATCATTGATGATTGTATTAAATCATAAATCAGCAATCATAAATCATAAATTTTTCAGGAGGAAAAGACATGAAATGGTTTCTTAATCTTACGACAAAAAGCAAACTCTTTATTGGATTTGGTCTTATGATAATGCTTATGGGTGTTATGATTGCAATGGCGTATGTAGGTATCACGTCTATTCATTCGTCACAGGAACACCTTTATAAAGAGGATTTCGCCAATGCCACAGACCTTCTCCTCCTGAGAGGTTATGAAAACGGAATACGGGCTGCCCAGTTGGATATGCTTTTGGTGGCCAAAAGGTCCGACCAGGAATTCTGGCACCAGGACATAAAAGAAAGGTCACGGGAGATTGATGATGTAATACAGAAGCTGAAGGATCGAAACAAAAAGGATACAGCATTTCTAAAAAAGGTTGATGAAATGAGCAGCGTTAGAAATCTTTTCAGGCAGACGAGGGACAACCAGGTCATCCCCCTTATCTACGCCGGAAAAAATGAAGAGGCAAAACAGTTGATGCTCAGGGTACAGTTAGAGAGATATCACAAGATTCGGGACGCAGCAAAGGAATTAGGGGATGAGGCATTGGCAAGGGCACAAAACAACGTTGTCATGGCCAGCGAGATGGAAAGCCGCATGATCCGCATTTTTTTCACTATAGGCTCAGTTGCCATGCTTTTTGGAATTTTCATGGTATTTTTTCTTAACCGCATCATATCGGTTCCACTCAAAGAAATTTCAGGGCTTGCAGAAAAAGTCGCAGCTGGTGACCTGACAGTCAAGGTGTCTTCTGAGAATAGAATGGATGAGGTTGGTACACTGTCAAAGACATTTACAAAACTGGTCGAAAATCTCCGCGAGATTAACAGAGAGATCAAAGAAGGAGCGAGTGCCCTTGCCTCTTCAGCCAGCGAAATCCTTGCCACAACAACACAGGTTGCATCCGGCGCAACAGAGACAGCAACAGCAGTGAGCGAGACAACAACTACTGTTGAAGAGGTAAAACAGACAGCTCAGGTTTCCAGCCAAAAAGCAAAGTATGTTTCTGAGACCGCACAGAAAACTGCGCAGGTCTCTCAGACAGGCAAGAAATCTGTGGATGATTCAATCGAAGGGATGAATAGAATCAGGGAGCAAATGGAGTCCATTGCTGAAAGCATTGTAAAACTGAGCGAACAGAGTCAGGCAATAGGAGAGATAATAGCCACAGTCAATGACCTTGCCGAACAGTCGAACCTCCTTTCAGTCAATGCTTCAATCGAAGCAGCAAAAGCAGGAGAGCAAGGCAAGGGATTTGCAGTTGTAGCTCAAGAGGTTAAAAGCCTTGCAGAGCAATCAAAGCAGGCGACTGCGCAGGTACGGAACATCCTTGGCGACATACAGAAGGCAACCAGCGCAGCAGTGCTTGCAACAGAGCAGGGAAGCAAGGCAGTAGAGGCAGGAGTGAAACAATCCGGTCAGGCAGGTGAATCTATCCGCATACTGGCGGACAGCATTACAGAGGCATCGCAGGCAGCAACCCAGATTTCAGCGTCAAGCCAGCAGCTTCTGGTAGGTATGGAGCAGATTACCGCTGCAATGGAGAATATTAAGCTGGCAACCGAACAGAATGTCTCAGGCACGAAGCAGACAGAGACCTCTGCCCAGAGCCTGCATGAACTGGGGCAGAAACTGAAGCAATTAGTGGAACAGTATAAGGTATGAATAGAGTCAGTTTACAGACCCGTTCGGTTATTTTTTCTGTCATTCCGGCTTGTCCGGAATCTCTCTTGAGGAAGGATTCCCGACGCGTTTCACTTGCGGGAATGACAGGTAATTTAGTTCATGGAAATGACTGACTAAGGAGTTGTAGTGGATAAAAACGATTTTTTAAAAAAGCTTTTATCAACTTTCAAGGTCGAAGCAAAAGAGCACATTGCTTCGCTGTCTAATGGCCTTATTGAGCTGGAG
>JAKALU010000099.1:0-3409 GCA_021824065.1 Nitrospirota bacterium | reverse complement strand
GAAAACCACTGTTGCTGAAAAGCAGATGGAAATCATCGAGAGCATCTTCCGTGAGGCGCACAGTCTTAAAGGCGCTGCCCGTTCAGTGAACATAACTGAAATCGAGGCAGTCTGCCAGTCGCTGGAAAGTGTCTTTGCTGCATTAAAGCGCAGAGAGATCACCATATCGCCACAGATGTTTGACATCTTTCACATAGCTGTAGATATTCTCGGTAATTTTCTCTTGTCCGCAGGAGTTGAACGGTCTGCTGCGGAAAAATCCAGGATTAAGGAAATTATCCAGCAGCTTGAGAGGGTATCAAAGGGCAGTCTACTGCCCGAACAGGAAGAACTAAAAAGAACAGAGGCAGCGATCCCTGTTGCCTCAAAACAAGAGGTTTCCGTATCTACTAAAGAGACGTCAGATATTCGGCCTCTAACTGAGGGTAAATCAATGGTATCAGAGACGGTTAGGATATCTACAGCAAAGCTGGACTCGATTCTGCTTCAAGCTGAAGGACTGCTTTCAGCGAAACTATCAGCAGGCCAGCGCACCGCAGAGATGCAGGAGATTAACACTACATTTTCTGCATGGAAAAAGGAGTGGACGAAAGCGGTTTCTGGTTTAAAGTTTCAAGTTTCAGGTTTCGGGAATCAGAACTCGAAACCCAAAACTCGGAACGCGAAACAGAATTTGCGTAAACCGCAATTTGAAGAGTTCCTTGATTGGAATGATAATTACATTAAATCACTGGAAAGTAAACTTAAAACGCTGGAAAAGTCAGCCGAACATGATCAGCGGTCACTCGGGACGATGGTGGACAACCTTCTTGAAGACATGAAGAAGGTGTTAATGCTTCCTTTCTCATTGTTCTTCGAAATCTTTCCAAAGCTCGTCCGTGATCTCTCGCATGCTCAGGGCAAGGACGTGAAAATCGTAATCAGTGGAGGCGATATTGAGATTGACAGGCGTATTTTAGAGGAGATGAAAGACCCCTTTATCCATTTAGTGAGAAACTGTATTGACCACGGCATTGAAAAACCTGATGAGAGAGTTCGCAAAAAAAAGCCCTTGCCCGGAACCATTACTATTGCCATCTCGCAGGTAAATAGCAGAAATGTCGGGATTCTTATTTCTGATGACGGGGCAGGAATTGATCTTACAAAAGTTAAGGCGTCAGCAGTCAGGCTTGGCATTCTATCTCAAAGCGAAGCAGACGAGCTTGATGAGCAAAAAGCGCTGTCGCTCGTTTTCCATTCAGGAGTTTCCACAAGTCCCATCATTACAGATGTTTCAGGCAGGGGACTCGGCCTTGCCATTGTGCAGGAGAAAGTTGAAAAATTGGGAGGCATGGTGTCCTGTGAATCAAATACAGGTATGGGAACAACTCTACAGATTGTCCTGCCTCTGACACTTGCCACATTTCGGGGTGTTTTGGTTAGCGTAGATGAACATCTCTTTGTTATCCCAACTCCTAATTTGGCGCGCATGAAAAGGATCAAGCAGGATGAAATTAAAACAGTAGAAAACAGGGAAACCATTCCTTTTAATGGACACACAATCCCTCTTGTGCCCCTTCATGCTGTTCTGGAACTCCCTAAAAAGACAATAAAGAATGAAGAATTCGTACAGGTTATGGTTCTTGGCGCTGCAGAAAAACATATTGCTTTTAGTGTGGATGAGGTCTTGAATGAACAGGAAGTGTTGGTGAAAGGCCTTGGTAAACAACTTTCCCGTGTGAGGAATATTGCTGGCGCCACAGTTCTCGGCACTGGGCAAGTGGTGCCAATCCTTAATATTCCTGATCTGATGAAATCTGCTGTGAAGGTCTCAACCGCTCCTGTCAGGGCCGTTGCTACAGCAGAGAAGGTCATAGCGAAGAAACAATCTGTTTTAGTCGTTGAAGATTCAATCACTGCAAGGACACTGTTGAAGAATATCCTCGAATCTGCCGGATACAATGTCAAGACCGCTGTTGACGGCATTGATGCATTTACAGCGCTGAAGACCGAAGACTTTGATTTGGTTGTATCGGATGTTGATATGCCGAGGATGAATGGCTTTGACCTTACAGCTAAGATTCGCGCTGACAAAAAGCTCGTTGATTTGCCTGTTGTGCTTGTGACAGCGCTCGAATCCCGCGAAGACCGTGAGCGCGGAATTGATGTTGGAGCAAATGCATATATCGTCAAAAGCAGCTTTGACCAGAGCAATCTCTTAGAAGTAGTCAGGAGACTGATATGATAAGGGTTCTTGTTGTAGAAGATTCGCCTGTTGTGCAGGAATTCTTAGTTTATATCCTCGGTTCGGATCCGGCAATACAGGTGATTGGAACTGCAAACAATGGAGAGGAAGCCATCGAAGCCGTAGCCCTTAAAATGCCTGATGTAATCACAATGGACATCAACATGCCAAAGATGAACGGCCTTGAAGCAACACGCAGAATCATGGAAACGTATCCTACACCCATAGTTATTGTGAGCGGGAGCGTAGATACCAAAGAGGTAGAGACAACATTCAGCATAATGGAGGCAGGTGCTCTTGTTGCTGTGCAGAAACCAAAAGGCATTGGTCATCCTGACCATGAAGCAACAGCAAAGGAATTTATTCAAACAGTTAAACTGATGTCAGAGGTGAAGGTAGTAAGGAGGTGGCCGCGTTATAGACGGGAAGCCCCTGCAGTTCCTGCAAAAGCAGTTATTGAGCGAATACCAACTGAAATCAGAATTATTGCCATTGGCGCATCTACCGGAGGTCCACTTGTACTTCAAACAATTCTGTCCGAACTCCCGAAAGACTTACCGGCATCTCTATTAATCGTCCAGCATATGACAACGGGTTTTCTTCAGGGTATGGTAGATTGGATCGGTCAAACAAGTGGAGTTCCGATTCACATGGCAGTCCACGGGATGGATCTTTTACCGGGACACGCCTATATTGCTCCGGATGGAGTTCATATGGGTGTGAGTAATGGTAACAGAATTGTGCTCAGCAAAGATGAGCCCGAGAACGGTCTGAGGCCTTCGGTTTCCCACCTTTTCCGTTCTGTTGCGAATGTCTATGGTCAGAATGCTATTGGCATTCTGCTCACAGGCATGGGAAAAGACGGAGCAGAGGAGTTAAAAATAATGAAAGAAAAAGGCGCGGTCACTATTGCGCAAGACCGTGAAAGTTCGGTTATTTATGGAATGCCAAAGGTAGCAAAGGAACTTGATGCAGCAACATATGTGCTTTCATCGGATAAAATCGCCTCAGCGCTGATAAGTTTAATAAATAAAAGGAAAGAGAATGGATAGGTTATGGCTAAAAAAAACAATAGCATAGAAATCCTCATTGTTGAGGACAGCCCGACACAGGCCGAGCAACTGAAATACATGCTCGAAAAACATTATTACCAGGTTTTAGTCGCTTATAACGGTAAGGAAGCCC
>JAKALU010000008.1 GCA_021824065.1 Nitrospirota bacterium | reverse complement strand
ACCACATCCGAGGTGTTTCTCGAACTCATTAATGCTGATTTCATAAGCGCTGATGATTATCTTAAACTGATTTCAAGACTTACAGAATTTATAAATATCTTCGTTGAAACAGGCAGATTCGAAGAGATACTCAAGATTCATAATACTGTTTATTCTCATTCATTAACAGGTAAGCGATATTCCCTGGAGATGATCGAGTACTTTTTCCGTTCCGAGCAGTTCATATCCAGGCTGACAGAGGCTTTCAGAATTTGGGGCAGGAACAACAGGGATGGTGTTATCAGGCTTGCCAGGGTTTTAAAATTACATATAATCGATCCATTGCTTGATGCTCTCTCAGCAGAGGCAAGTGCAAGCACAAGGAAGTTCTTGCTTTCCGTGATTGGAGAGCTTGGCACGGATGTCATCCCACATGCTATTCGAAGACTCAATGACAGGCGGTGGTATGTGGTGCGGAACATGCTTTACCTTATAAAGGAATGCGGGGGGAGAAGATATGTGGAGCAGGTGAGAAAATTTGCAAAGCACAAACATAGAAGGATATGTATGGAGGCGGTAAAGACCCTCCTGCATTTTAAAACCCACGATGCAGTGCCATATCTGAAGCTGTATCTGAAAAGCGATGACATAGATTTAAGAATGGATGCAGTCAAGCTTGCAGGTCTATACCGGATAACAGAGGCAGTTCCACATATTACTGCAATGCTCGAGGAAAGAGATATCCTTGGCGCAAAGTCATATTACAGGGTTGACCTGATAAGGTCGCTGGGTGAGATTGGAGACCCTAAGGCGCTGAAAACACTCCTCAAGCTTTATAACTCCAAAAGCATCCTTTACTGGAGAGTGCTTGAGAACCTCAAGGTGGAGATATTCAAAAGCCTCAGCAATTACCCTTTGCAGTCTATTAAACCATTTGTCGAACAGGGACTGCGCTCAAAAAGCGAAGAGATACTGTCAATAAGCAAAGAGCTTTCGAAAAAACTGCGAGAGGCTGAAAGTGCCTGAAGAGAAAATTGAATTTCTTACATACATAATGACAGCAGTGTCAAACTGCAATCTTTATTCCGGAGAACATCCGGAGATCACGCATCTCTGTAAGAAGGCGCTAAGTGTTATGGACGGACTCTATTCTGAAGATGCACTGAGTATTACTATTTTAGGAAGCAGCCTTCTCATAAACGATGTCCCGGTAAAAGAGAAAAACCTGCAGGTTAATAATCTCCTGACAAGGCTTAGAAGAAAAGGCGCTGAAAAGATTGTCATAAAAAAGGGTATCACGGCAGAAGAACTCATGTCGTTTGTCCTTGATATTGCTTCACGAGATAAGGGCATCGGATATTATCCCCACATAATTACCGGCGTGCTTGAAGTCAGGGTTCTGTCCGAAGGCGATAATGTTCTTGCAATAATGAATGAAAATATACAAAAGGTCAAAGATATATACCAGAAGGCTTCTAAATTAAAAGAGCTCGACATGATTGGCCTCGAGGATGTTGTCATAAGTTTCATCTCAACCGTAAAGAAAGAATCAGATATACTCCGCGTGCTATGCCCGATGAAATCATACAGCGAATATACATATACTCACATTACTAATGTCGCAGTTCTGTCAATATTCCAGGCCGAGTCCCTCGGAATTGACAGGGAACTTCTTCATGATGTGGGTCTCGCCGGACTTCTGCACGATGTAGGAAAGATGTACATACCCATAGAGATTATAGAGAAGCAAGGCAAGCTCGATGGTTCAGAATGGCAGGAGATGAGGAAACATCCTGTATACGGTGCCTTGTATCTTTCGAGCCTTCCCGATGTCCCGAAGCTCGCAGTAATTGGAGCATTGGAACATCACATGGGATTTGATGGAAAAGGGTACCCGGATACAAAGGGGTTGAGCAGAAGACCGCACATAATAAGTCAGATAATATCAATTGCTGATTTCTTCGATGCCTTAAGAACGGAAAGGTCTTATAGAAAGGCGCTCCATATACCTGTAATACTCGGGCTTCTCTGGAAGGGAGCCGGGAAGGAATTCAATCCAGCACTTGTGGAAAATTTTGTACAAGCTCTAAAAAGAATTAATGCTATTTAGTTTGGGAATCTCTTTTCAATCTCCGAAAGAGATGCCTATATCCTTTGCTGTCTGTATTGAGTCGCTGTCTATCGAGACGCGCTTTATATTCCCGATAACACTTTCAAGCGGTACAGCCTTAACCTCAGGCGGGTCAAGAGCCACCATTGTTCCAAAATTTCCTGCCTCCATCCCCTGACTTGATAACTATATACTACATCTGAACAGATGCAATTACAAACAGCATGAAGACATCTCTTATTTCCTGTATAATATTCACATACGCGTAAGTGAAATCTCTTTTAAAAAGGGGGAGGTCAGATGCTGCGCATTCCAAGTCCAAGCTATAGCATAACCATTCGTGCCGAGATAGATAACAGGGTCGGCATGTTTTCTCTGATAGCAGGAGTAATCAGCCAGGTTGGCGGAGATTTAGGCGCTATTGATATTGTCCGCGTTGAAAAGGGGAAAATCATAAGGGATATTACTGTTAATGCACGGGATGAAAAACACGAAAAAAAGATCGTGGCCTCCATCAAAAATATAGATGGCGTTAAAGTCCTCAGGGTCATGGACCGGACTTTCTCTGCTCACGAAGGCGGTAAGATTGAGATCCACAATAAAGTGCCGATAAGGGATAGAGAAGACCTCTCAAAGGTGTATACACCCGGCGTGGCAAGGATCTGCAGGGATATCCAGGAGCATAAAGAACATGCATACCGCTATACAATAAAAGGCAACTCTGTTGCGATAATAACTGACGGCACTGCAGTGCTCGGTCTCGGGGACTTAGGACCAGAGGCAGCCATGCCTGTTATGGAAGGCAAGGCAATGATATTCAAGGAATTTGCAGGGATTGATGCCTTCCCCATAGCCCTGAATACCAGAGATACTGAAGAGATCATTAAAACAGTTAAATATATTGCCACTCCATTTGGAGGTATAAACCTTGAGGACATTTCTGCGCCAAGATGCTTTGAGATAGAAACAAGGCTGAGAAAAGAACTCGATATCCCTGTTTTTCACGATGACCAGCATGGCACTGCAGTGGTCGTGCTTGCCGGACTTATCAATGTATCAAGGTTGCTGAAAAAGGATATAAGGAAATTCAGGGTGGTCATCCTGGGAGCAGGTGCAGCAGGCATTGCCAACGCATGGATGATGTCAGCATACGGGATAAAAGACATCATACTATGTGACAGGGCAGGTACGATTTATGTTGGGAGAAAAAGTGACATGAACCCTTACAAAGCAGCTATTGCGAAAAAAACTAATCCAAGAAAAATCAAGGGCAGCCTGGCAGATGCCATGAAAGGTGCAAATGTATTTCTTGGTCTTGCAGTCCCAAACATCGTCACTTCTGATGACATACGAAAAATGGCAAGGGAGCCGATAGTCTTTGCCCTTGCAAATCCTGATCCTGAGATAGCGCCTGAGGACGCCTTACCCATAGTAAAAGTCCTTGCAACAGGAAGGTCTGATTATCCCAATCAGATAAATAACATGCTCGGATTTCCAGGGATATTCAGGGGACTGCTGGATGCAAAGGCACGAGGTGTTAATGAAGAGGTCAAGTTTGCTGCTGCCCGGGCCATTGCCTACACTCTGAAGGATGACGAACTCCATGAAGACTATATAATACCCAGCGGATTTGACAAGAAAGTAGTCTCTGCTGTTGCGCATGCAGTGGCTGAGGCAGCAAGGGAAAGCGGCATCGCGAGAAAATAATGCAATTCCCCAAAAGCATGGACAAATTCCCCATATTTTACGAACCTCGTTTTTAGTCCATATTACCGCAAAAAGCGAAATGCCACAAAGATTAGTCTGCTGATTTTATTGAGCTTTTTGTCTTCCCTAATGCTTTGTTTTATGCTATATTCTTCTCAATTTTCGGAAAAAACGAACTTCGTATATTATATGTTGGGGCGACGATTAAAATTAAATTAATAACGACAACGGCATTATTAAGAAGGACAACGTCGCCCCATTGTGGCGCTGTGCTTGAGCTTCGCTCAGCGCCACGTTGGGCACAGAATAAATTATGAGAGAGAAAATTGTAACATCTAACGTTTCAGACCAAATAGGAGAATATAAGAAGTCAGGTCGCAATATGATTTTTATATTCTTATTCTCTGTCGTGGTATTTTTTATTGGCGCATCGTCAAATTTAATCCCACTGACACTTATTGGAATTGCAGCGGCTATTGGCAGCGGTGTTATGTTCGTGCGAAATTCAAAACATGGTGAAATTTATAGGCATGGTCATAAAGGTGAAATGTTATTGAGACAGGAGTTACACAGACTATTAGCGGACGACTACATTGCTTATTTTGGCTATCCTTTGAAAGACGGCGGCGACATTGACTGTATTTTATTGGGACCTTCGGGACTATATGTAATAGAGACTAAGCATCATAACGGCAGCACTCAATATAGCGATGGCGGCTGGCGCTAGGTAAAGACTGGGCGCAGAGGTACTGCATATCATGGAAATCTAAAGAATCCTGGCGGTCAGGTCTTTTACGCGTTGCACGAATTGAAATCATTTTTGGAAAGTAAAAACATAAGACTATTTATCCAGGGCATGGTAACTCTTACGAATCCTTCGGTTTCACTCTATCTTGAAAAGAATCCTAAACCTTTGATCAGGACTTTCGGCGACACCTTCTCAGACGATTTCCATATGCTATCTATTTTACAGTAGATAAAAAGCAGGTTGGCGAAGCCGATAATCGAAAAATTGCCTGAAGAGCCACCAACAAAAGAAAAACTTCTTGAGCTTTTTCAAGATGCCTTAGATAAGGGAGAGGTCGAAATAGACCCAATAGTTGGATATGTTGCGTGTCCTGAATGTAAGGCATCAGCAAACGATTTCAAGAAAACTGCTTTCGGAGATGATGTACATACGGTCGTAGTTGTTGAATGTCCTCATTGCGCTTGGAACAAAACGGCAGAAGTATAAAGAATGACAAAAATCATAACGAATCACGCCTTTCGGGATGCAGCAATGATAAAATTACCTCTTTTTTTGTTAAAAAAGCTATAATTTAGAAGGGCAATATCGAATGGAGATAAAATTTTCACGGCATGCTAAAAGGCGAGCAAAACTTTACGGAATTTCAGAATCAATGGTGATAGACATTTTAAGGAACATGAATTTGCATCAGGGTGAACATGAGATTATAAAAGATGTTCCTGGATTTAAGTATCCCTTAAAGATTGTCGTCTCCGTTGAGGAAGATTTAATAACCGTAGTAACAAACTATCCACTGAAGAAAGGAAGGAAGAAATGAGAGTACATTATGATAATAAGGTTGATGCTCTATATATTAAGTTAGGGAACCAAAAGCCTGAAGGAGTTATTGAAATTTCCGAGGGTGTTAATTTAGATACAACATCTGAAAATAAGATAGTCGGAATAGAAATCCTTAATGCTTCCAAGAAGATGAACATTAAAACAATTCTCTCCTACGAACTCGAACTCGATAATAAATTGATTCGAAAAAGTGCCTAACAAATAAATCCACTGGATGGCTGATAGCAACCGTTGATTTATTTGTTCTTATTGACCCTCTCATACTTCAACTTTAAAATCAAATAGCAGGTAAAAGTCGTAATCTTGTGCATGCCTGTTTTCAGTGGGAATAAAAAGGCCTGTTCATTGCTAATGAACAGGCCGGCTATATTCAGTTTTACTCAAGAGTAATTTATAAAAGCCCTGCCCTCTCCATAATTGTAGGCACCTTGTCCTCCATTCCTATTGCCATTATATGGACGCCGTCGCAGATTTTTTCGTCTTTTAACTGCTTTATGTGCCTTGCAGTGATGTCCATCCCTGTATCCAGTGCCTTTTCCTTGCCAGCAGCCTTCAGTTCATCAATCAATGCCTGAGGCACTCTTATGCCAGGGACATTGTTATTAAGGAAATTCGCCATCCCGGCGGACTTAAGGACAACAAAACCCGCAAGAATCTTTACCGGGAATTTCCTTGCATACTTCATAAACTCTTTGAATTTCTCTATATCATAAATTGCCTGTGTCTGGAAAAACTTCGCTCCTGCCCTTATCTTCTTCTCGAACTTTATTAACTGCGGCTCTATAGGGTTTGCCTCAGGAGTTACAACAGCGCCCTGGAAAAAATCCGTTGTACCTTTAAGATCACTGCCTGACATGTCCTTACCATTATTAAGTCCATCAACCATCTTAAGAAGCTGGACTGACTCAACATCATAAACAGGCTTTGCGCCTTTGTGGTCCCCTGCAGAGACGTGGTCTCCTGTCATGCAGAGGACATTCTTAATGCCGAGAATGCTTGCACCAAGAAGGTCTGACTGAAGGCCGATCCTGTTTCTGTCACGGCATGTCATCTGGAGTATTGGCTCAAGACCGTGCTCTATAGCAATCTTACACACAGCCATCGAGCATATGCGCATCACAGCAGACTGGTTGTCTGTGACATTCACAGCATCCACCTTGCCTTTTAAAAGCTCCATGTGGTGGATCATCTCTTTGACGTCTGTGCCCTTTGGCGGACCGACCTCGGCAGTTACAACAAATTTGCCTGAATTCAATATGTTTCTGAAACTCATTTCTTCTTTTCCTCCCTCGTTACCAATGTTCTTGGTTTTTGCGATGCTGACCAGTCTTTTGCCTCTAACGTTACCTCACAGAGTTCCTGAAGTCTGTCGAGCCTCTTCATCCTCTCATATATCCTTACCCATGCGCATTTAATATCAGGGCTTATCTCGCAGTGCCCATCCTTGCAGCCCCCGCAAGGGCCGTTTAAAAGGCCTTTGGGACATGCTGTTATAGGGCATATTCCCCCGGTCTTATCGAGTATGCATTTACCGCAAAGTGAGCATCTTTCATCAAACATCTGAAACCTTGTCATGTTGCCGAGGAACAGGCTGTCATTGGTTGGATAAACAGGCTTATCCTCAAATATCTCAACGGCTGCCTGCGTACCTGCGCCGCATGACATAACAAGAATACATTCTGCCTTATCCAGTTCTTCCCTGTTCTTTTTAAGTTCTGTCTTTGTTCCAAGCACCTGACAACCAGTCTTGGCAACGATTCCTCCTGTTACAATCTTCCCCTCTGCCTCAAGCGTCTCTTTCATCGCTTTAACCTCAGGCTCTCCACCTGTCCCGCAGAGACTTGCACATTCAGAACACCCGATCAAGAAAAAGCTCTTACAGTTTTTTATGTTCTCCATCAGTTCCTTAAAATCCCTTTTCTTTGTAATAATCATTCGTCCTCCTCAGCAAACTTATAAGTTATAACTGTTGTCTTTGCTTAGAAAATTCAATCGTGAGCAAGTTTGCTATTATAACGGGATTTATGAGCAAAAATAAATAATATTTTCTTGAAATCAAATGAATGATATAATCTATTCAGGGACAAATCAGCAATAATAAATCACAGACGGAGGGTAAGATGATTGTAATAGCAGAGAATCTCAATACCAGAAACAAGGCATATATGGAAGCTGTCAGAAAAAAGGATACAAAGACCATATCTCAACTTTCTAAGGAGCTCTCTGATGCAGGGGCAGAGGTAATAAATGTCCAGTGTTCTCTGGACGGAAGCGGTGATGTAGAGGCGCTGCCGATGGTCGTAGAAACCGTAGAGAAAACAACAGGTCTTGCAATATCACTTGATTCAAGGAATATCGAGGCATTGAAAAAAACCATACCACTTTGCAATAAACCAGCGATGATAAACTTTGTGTCTGCCACAGAGCCTGCCGACCGTAAAGGGTTGCTGTCTCTCGTAGCAGATACAAAGGCATATCTTGTTATCAGGGCTGCAAAGGGTATTGTCCCCACATCCCTCGAGGCAAAGCTACAGATAATCGAGGAATTGATAGAAGAGGCCAATGCTGCTGATATTCCCAATGAAAGACTGTTTGCAGACCCTTCAATTGTTCATATCGGGAGGGGTATGGGACAGGACCATCTGGTGAATTCACACGAGTGTATACGTGCCTTAACAGAGATGGTTGAGCCTCCGATAAATACAATTGCATGGATATCAAATGTTTCGACAGGCATGCCCAGGGCGTTACAATCAAAAGTGAATTCCGCATTCCTGAGCTATCTTTCAGGTGCTGGACTTGATGCTGCCATGGTTAACGTACTTGACCACGAGATAAAAAAAACCTTATATCTCATAAAATCATTCAGGGATGAGATTGTATTCTCACCAGCAGATATCTCATGAAATCAGTGGCAATTGTATATTAATGTGCTATCCTGATAAGAGAAGGCTGCAAATTTAGAGAAAACGTTTCAGAGGTATATTTTATGGGACAGCAAAAAGTAGAATTAATTGAACTATTCCGGAAAGGGCTTGTAAAAATAGATATTGCCTTTCATGTAGTCGCAGCATTATTGTTGCTTACCGCGTGTGGCTTTATCCTTTATTATGCATTGCTTAATGCCGTACATCCGTCTCGTGATTCCATAATACATCTTGTAAATGATGTACTTCTGGCATTAATAATTCTTGAACTCCTATGGACCGTTATCAGATTCTTGAAAAAACAGAAATTCATATTAGGCCCTTTTCTTGCCATAGGCATAATAGCTGCTGTAAGGCGGATTCTTCCTGGAACAATAAAAATACAAACAGTACAGCGATGAACGGCCCAGCAAAATTTTATATCTCTACCTTCATTCCTGCAGCCATCTTTGCAGCAAGCACCGTGTTATACATGAGCATTGCTATGGTCATCGGCCCTGCGCCGCCCGGCACAGGTGTTATATAACCTGCGCGCTCTTTCGCTGGTTCGAAATCCACATCTCCTACTATCTTGCCTTCAGGGGTTACATTTATCCCAATGTCTATAACCGCAGCGCCTTCTTTTACCATATCACCAGTTATGGTCTTTGCCTTGCCTATCGCAACGCAGAGTATATCTGCCCTCAGGCACTCTTCCTTGAGATTTGGAGTCCTGCTATGGCAGATGGTAACTGTTGCATGTTTCCTGAGTAAAAGCAATGCAAGCGGTTTCCCGACGATAACGCTCCTGCCGACAACTACAGCATGTTTTCCCTTTGGGTCAATGCCGTATGCCTCGAGCATCTTCATTGCACCATTAGGAGTGCATGCAACAAACCCTGGCTCGTCAAGCACGAGTTTCCCGAGCGCATCAGGCCCAAACCCATCAACGTCTTTTGCAGGCGATATCCTGTTCATTACCTCTTTTTCATTCAAATGCTTTGGAAGCGGGAGTTGAACGAGTATGCCATGTACATTTTTGTCGTTGTTGAGGTCGTCTATAAGTTTGATAAGCTCATTCTGCGTGATTGATTCTGGCAATTTATGCCCGAAGCTCTTGATGCCTATCTCTTCGCATGTTTTTTCTTTTGAAGAAACATATTTCTTTGATGCAGGGTTCTCACCAACAAGCACCACTGCAAGGCCTGGCTGGACCCCCCTTGCTTTTAATTCTCCTATTTCTTTCTTAAGACTCTCCCTGATATCTGCTGCTACCTTTTTACCGTCAATTAATTGTGCCGCCATTGTTCCTCCTTGGTATAAAGCGTCAGAGCATCAAAGTATCAGAGTCTCAAAGTCCCCTGACACTATGACACTTTGATATTTAAATTACCTAATCCCGTTTTTTAATAAGTTCAAGCAATTCTTCTCTTGTCGACTCCTTGCTCCTGAATATTCCCCTGACAGCTGATGTTACTGTCCTCGCTCCTGGTTTTTTGAGCCCCCGCATGCTCAGGCACAGATGCTCTGCATCGATTATCACCATAGCGCCTTTTGGTTTCAATTTTTCCATGAGCATATCTGCGAGCTGGGCTGTCAGACGTTCCTGAACCTGCGGTTTTTTTGCGAGGATCTCAAGGGCCTTTGCAAGCTCACCTATCCCTGCAATCTTGCCAGCGCTCGGTATATATGCAACATGCGCCTTGCCTATGAATGGCAGGAGATGATGTTCGCATACAGAGTAAAAAGGTATGTCTTTTAAAAGCACCATCTCGTCATGGCTCTCACCTTCGATGTGTTTAAGTATCTCCTCAGTCGGCGTCTCGAGGCCCGAGAATATCTCTTCATACATCTTAGCGACACGCGTTGGCGTATCCTTAAGCCCTGCCCTTTCAGGGTCTTCGCCTATCCCCTCAAGTATAAGCCTCACGCCCTTTTCTATCTTTTTGAGATCCAACAAACTACCCCTTCTATTTTTTTCAAGAATGGATTAAAAGTCTAACATTTATGGATATTTAGTGTCAAAAGTAAGAGAACGATTCTTTTGTAAAAATATTAGCAATTTTGTTATAAAATGTATATATGAATAACAGAAATATTACCCTTTTTACAACATCTGTTTTCCTTTTGCTCCTGCTTTACGCCTGTGCATCAACAGGACTCATAACCGGCTTCAGCGCAGGAGAACAAAAGAATAGTCTGCCGTTTATGGGAAAAAACCTTATTGAAGAAGTACGCTCAATCTCAATCCCCCCCTTCTATGACGACAGGCATAACTGGAAAGGGATAGCACATGGGGTCTTTACTTCTTCACCAAGGATATCTGTTATTCATTCTGAAAAGACTGATAGAATAATCAAAGAGAGCAGGAAAGATTTATCTAACATGGAACCCGAGGACAGACCTGATTTTTTAAGTAAGATAGGAAGGTCACTTCAGGTAGATGCTGTACTGAATGGCGTTATTCTCAGTAATGATAAACAGCACGAAATAATACTGCAGCTTATATCTTCTAAAGATTCAAGGATTCTCTGGTGGCAGGCGGTTGAGTTTAGTTTCAGAGAGGGCTCTCTTGCCCCGTCCGACCAGAAGGCTTTATTGTCAGAGATGCTCGCTCCGCTACTTTCACATCTTGGCAAGAGAGAAAAGCCATCCCCAACCCCCGCGGTAAAATCAGAGCCAAAAACAGAGGAACAGCCAAAAACCGAGACACCTCCAAAAGGCGGTACGAAACCGAAAATAGAGAGGAAGCCTGACAAGGGCACCAAGCCCGATGACATCAGCCCTATGTAACTTATGGAACAAACACCTAAAATCATAATGCAGTGCCCGAAATGTAAAAGGGAATACCCTGTTGATTTAAGTTATTGCGAATCCTGTTCAGCCATGCTTGAGCCAATAGAAATTGAAGAGCAGGAGACTGCAACCACTGAGAAGAGTACCGATAGATTATCTGCTGACGAAACCCCCGTCAGCAGCGAAAAGATTGAAGATGTAAAGATAGACACGCTTAAGGCAGATATCGAAAACAAGTTTGTTTCTACCGTTCTTCATGAGATGAACCAGCTTAGAAAGAGGATGTCACAGAAAGAGAAAGCATTAAGCGAATTGAAGAACAGGAAATCAGGGATGGAGCAATCTGCATTTCTGTTAGAGGCAGAGGAAAAGGAAAAAGACATCGAGGAGATTACAACCAGGATTAAAAAAATCGAATCAATACTTGATAACCTGAAGAAAAAAATCGAGGCGGATATCTCGGACCTCGATTACAGGATTAATGATATCAAAAAGCCGGGCATCTTTGAGCTTCTGAGTGAGAACGGCAGATATTACAGGATGCTTTCCTCAGAGTTAAAAACAAAAACAACTCTGATGGATGTTCTAACAGGTAAAAAGTCCCCGGATTATCTTAAGTTGTTAAGGCTCAGCAGGATTCTTACAATCGTTGTGCTTTCAATCATGCTATCGCTTTTAGTGTCATGGTATATCTTCAGCAAAAAGGTTCAAAGGGTTCCTCCTAAAACAGCCTCGACCTTAGAGGTTCGTGCGGGGAAATTCATAATTAAGGAAAAAGACATAATTGATCTGCTTGAAGACATACGAAGGGCAAATCTGGATAAGAATCTGAGTCTCTGGGAATCACGGTATTCAAAGAGTTATCTCGAGATGGAGGGGAAGAAGGAAAACCAGCTGGAACAATGGAAGAGATTTGACTTCAAGGCTCTAAAATACAAAATCAATGAAGTGAAAATAGAACCGGGCAGGGCAAGGGGCCTCATAACGTGGGAAATGGAGTTGCTGTCAAAGAAAAAGACAGAGGCAAAAATACTCTCGCAGCGACTTTATGCTGATTTCATAATAGAAGATGGAAGGCTCAAGATAAGTTCGGTAAGGAAGCAGGAAGATTAATCCAGATACAGTATTTGAGCGGATTCTTTTGCCGATATTCAGACGACACCCCCCTCAGTCCCCCCTTGGCAAGGGGGGATTTAGGGGGTATAAGAGGTAAAAGCCCTCGGGGGTCGCCTCGGCGACCGAGAATGAGCGAAAATGCTGTATCTGGATTAATAGCACAATTTATTACCCTAACATTCAATTATTCTCTTTTCAGTAACAATTTTATCTACCTTTATATCGTGAGGCTCCTCAGGTATTCGTTCGACAATCTGCTCTTCATATGCAGGAGCCACTATCGGGATTTTCTTTTCCATCTTAGAAAGTAACATGTCATAGAACCCCGCACCGTAACCGAGCCTGTTGCCACGGGAATCGAAGGCCGCACCTGGAATAACAATAAGGTCAACGTCATTAAGCCCTCTTAACCTGTCTTCGGATACTGATGGTTCTAAGATATGCATACAGCCATGTGAAAGCTCACTCAAGCCCTTTATCTCATAAAGCTTTAATCTGTTATTTTCTTTGTCAACCTTGGGGAGCACAATCAGCTTTCCCATGCTGATTGATAACTTAATCATGTTCATTGTGTCCACCTCGCTTCTAAAAGAGGCATAGAAAAATACGGTCTTTGCATTTATAAATTCAGGAAGCTTGACAATGCGCTGAATTATGGCAGCGTCTTTTTCTTCCTTAGCGCTTTTAGAAATGGAATCTCGTTTCTGAAGAGTTCCCTGCCTTATTGTCTTTTTAATCTCTTTATCTGTCATTCAGGAACTCAGTAAGGACGTCTTTTATTTTCCTTATTTCACTGACTGTTTCCGGTGAATTACTATAAGGAGATACACCTCTTACATCAGCCTCCGTCACAGCGTTGTTAAAGCTGATATAACCTATGAATTTCATATCGCCGATGCCTGCCTTTATAAAATCCAGATCTTCCTTACCCCTTACCTTATTGGCAACCACCATAACCTCTTTAACGCCTAACCCCTTTGCCATTTCCTTCACAGTGTTTGCTGTCTGCATGCTCCTCTGCCCGGGTTCAACAACAACTATGAAGGCATCCACTGCCTCTGCAGTTCCCCTTGTGAGATGTTCGATGCCTGCTTCCATATCCACGATCACAACCTCATCCCTTTCAGTAATCAGATGTTTGAGGAGTCTTCTCAAAAATACATTTTCAGGGCAATAACAGCCTGATGCAGCCTCTTTTGACTTCCCTGTTATCAGCAGGACTATATTATCGAACCTGTAGCCATATTCAGCAGGGATATCGTCTACCCTCGGATTAAGTTTGAAGATGCCCCCTGAAGTGCCGGGTTTTGCACCTGTCCTTTCTTCTATTAACCATGTCATCTCTGCTATTGGTTTAATTCTTGAAGTCTCGGCACGGCTTATTCCAAAAGCAGAGGCAAGATTTGCATCAGGATCTGCATCAACTGCAATCACTCTTTTACCCTCTGTTGAAAAAAGATGGCTCAAGACAGCAGAAAGGGTTGTCTTGCCAACGCCGCCTTTTCCTGTTATTGCTATTTTCATCTCGTTTTACTTAATAATTTAGAAAACTTTCTATATTATAACCTACATCTCATGACATCATTTACGTTACATCCTGAACTCCAGATGTTTCCCTCTCAACACTAACTTCTTAAAAGCTTCAGCCGGCAGAGGGATACTGAAATAATATCCCTGCATCTCATCGCACTTGTGTTCAAGTAGGAAAGATAACTGGTCTTCATTTTCTACTCCTTCAGCCAGCACCCTGAGATTTAGAGTGTGAGCTAAAGCAATAATTGCCTTGGCAATTGAAGCACTGTTAGGGTCCGAGGTAATATCTCTCACAAATGATATATCAATTTTTAATTTATCTATGGGCAATCTTTTAAGATAGCTCAGCGAAGAATAGCCGGTGCCAAAGTCATCAATCGTAAGATAGATTCCCATTTCCTTTAGCCGATGCATCACCTGGAGTGCTGCTTTAGTGTCATGCATTATCACCCTTTCAGTGAGCTCCAATTCAAGATATTTAGGGTCAAGTGAAGTTTCATTAAGAGTGTTCTCAACCATTTGCAGCAGGTTTTGCTCTTGGAACTGACTTGCTGATACATTGACCGCAAGGCGTAAAGGCATAAGCCCTTCATCCTGCCAGCGCTTGGCCTGTCTGCAGGCCGTTTGAAGTGTCCATTTGATTATAGGTATCATGAGACCCGACTCTTCTGCTATTGGAATAAAATAAGATGGTGGAACCAACCACTCACGCTCCTGCCGGCGTACAAGTGCCTCCATACTGATCATCTGTCCTGTGTGCAGATCTACATTGGGCTGATAATGTAAGACGAGTTCTTCCCGCTCGATAGCCTGACGCAGGTTCGTTTCTATGCTGAGGCGCTCGAATGACCTGTTACCCATTTCAGAGTCATAGAATTGAAACCTGCTATCAACTTGTTCCTCAGCCCGATACATGGCGATATCCGCATTTCTCAGCAGCCCATCAATCGTGTTGCTGTCCATAGGATACAGTGTAATGCCAACTCTTACATTCAGATAAACTTCAAAACCTTTGTATTTAAAAGGGGCTGAAATGGCATCGATAATTTTTTGGGCTATTACAGCAGCGAACCTGTCATCGCTGAGTTCTGTCAGTACTATAGAAAATTTATCACCGCTCTGACGGGCAACAGTGTCGTTCTCGCGTACAGATTGCAATAAGCGTTGAGCTGCTTCCTTAAGCAACTGGTCTCCTGCGAGATGTCCAAATGTGTCATTGACGTATTTGAAGTTGTCTAAATCAACAGACATGACACCGATATGCCGTTTATTGCGGTCTGCCTGATGCATTGCCTGTTTTAAACGATCACGGAATAAGATGTTATTGGGTAAATTTGTTAGACTGTCATAGTGAGTTAAATGTTCAAGGTATTCTTCTGTCTGCTTTAATGATGTAATGTCTGTAAAAACACCTATGTATTTAACGGTGCTGCCCTTTTCATCTTTTACAGCGCTGATCGAGAGCCATTTTGGAAAGATTTCTCCGTTCTTGCGCCTATCCCAGACCTCACCCTGCCATTGCCCGCTCTCCTTTAAGGATTGCCACATCATATTATAAAACTCGGCATCGTGCCGTCCTGACTGCATAATCCTGGGGGTCTTACCAATGACCTCATCCTTTTCGTAACCGGTTATTGCACAAAAAGCAGGGTTCACATATTCAATATGAGAATGGGCATCTGTAATAAGGATAGCCTCGCTACTGCTGTCCAGGACTTTTTGTGAAAGATCAACCTTTTGTGTCATTCCTCTATAACTTGACACCGCAATAAAATAGAGGGCAGGAGAAACCACAGTCAATAACACTATTGCCTTGATAATATAAGCAGTAAATAATGATAAAGGAGGCAAAACAGAAAGGACAATGACGGATGTTACTTCCCCCAGAAATATTAGCGATAGCGTAATAATTGATAAGCGGATTGGCGTTGAAGTCCAATGTGCCTTCATATTTGATCCCCTTTTATATCTATCTATTATAGGTTCTAATTTTACAGAAATCCATATTTAACGGTGCCGTACAAATATCCCTTGGTAGATTTGGTTGTATTTTTATTTCTGTATATAATCTAAGTATGTATTATTTCTACTACCTTGTTTATAGCCTGGGTTTCTTGATCATGTCCCTTGTATTTGCAATGGCCTTGAAACGAACCCGTGATGCTTTATTCGGGGATGCCTTTTATATGCTTGTTACTTTTTCATTTTGCAAAGGCGCTGCTACCTTAGTCGAATTCAATCTGAACATAATCCAGTCTTCCGAGCTTGACAGGATTGCACGCTATAGTTTCGGGTATCATAGCGCAATCTTAATGAGCATAGCGTTGTTCAACCTCTTTTACATTTTGATCCGTAAACCAATAGGGCTTATTGTCGGCGGGATAGGTTTTATCTTTTATTCAATATTCGAGGGATTCATACTCGACGGGACCATTCTCGGGGTAGATGTAAGGATTTTAAAACTCTCTTACATCTTTCTCATGCTTGCGTCCTCATTTTCCCTCAGGTCATTGCTTGCTGAGAAAAAGGTTACCGTGAAAGTAGCATATCTATAGAGACAAATGATACAAACATAAGAAACCAACATCATTTTCTACACGGTATCTCTCATTATTCACACTCATAAACTTATTCCAAGAGTTTGATTTTTCTCAAGTTTTTCGTTATTATCACTGCATGGAAATCAAAAAACTTCTTGAAGAATCAAGCCATTATATAATGAATACTTATAACCGGTTCCCTGTTGCCTTAAGAAAGGGGCGTGGCATGAAGGTATGGGGTTCAGATGGAAAAGAATACCTTGATTTTGTTGGTGGCATAGCAGTAAATATACTCGGGCACTGTCATCCAAAAGTAGTTGTTGCCATCCAGAAACAGGCGCAGCGTTTGCTCCATGTCTCAAACCTTTACCATATAGAGCCTCAGATAAAACTCGCCCGTCTACTTGTAGAACACTCTTTTGCAGATAAGGTCTTTTTTTGCAACTCAGGTGCAGAGGCAAACGAGGCAGCTATAAAACTCGCACGGAAATACGCAAAAGAGCATTCGGGCAAGGATAAATTCGAGATAATAACTGCCTTAAATTCATTTCATGGGAGAACACTTGCGACTGTAACTGCAACAGGACAGGAAAAATTCCAGAAGGGGTTTGAACCTCTGGTGCCGGGGTTCAAATATGTGCCATTCAATGATATCAATGCCCTTAAATCTTTAATAAACCAGAATACCTGTGCTGTCATGCTCGAACCAATACAGGGTGAGGGCGGAGTAAAGATACCCGACCCTGATTATTTAAAGAATGTGCGCGAACTCTGTAATGGACACAATCTACTGCTTCTACTCGATGAGGTTCAGACTGGCATGGGCCGCACAGGGAAGCTCTTTGCATACGAACATTTTAATTTTACGCCTGATATAGTAACTCTCGCAAAAGGACTGGGCGGTGGCGTGCCTATAGGCGCAACGCTTGCTTCTGATAAGGTTGCATCAGCATTTGTGCCAGGTTCTCATGCCTCTACATTTGGAGGTAATCCTCTCGTGTGCACAGCAGCAATAGCAACGATCGAGACACTTCTTGAGGATGGGTTTATATTAGACCAGTGTAGAAGGATGGGCGAATACCTCACGGAAGGGTTAAAGAATCTCCAAAAAGAGTTCTCGAGCGTAATAATCGATATAAGAGGGATGGGACTTCTAATAGGGATGGAACTTACAAGGGACTGTTCATCTATTGTAAAGGCGTGCATGGAAAAAGGGCTTCTGCTGAACTGCACGGCAGGAAGTGTATTGCGTTTTACCCCACCGCTCATAGTGCAGGAAAAAGACATAGACCATATGCTTGATATACTTGGTGAAGTGCTTAGCAGTCTGTCGTGAAAGAAAGAACGACTTTTGTCATTGTTGCCCCGTTTGTCATTCTCGCAAAAGCGGGAATCCAGAGGGGATATGGAACGATTTATATAAAGATATTTGCAGATAACTCTAAGGAACTGGATTCCGCATCAAGTGCGGAATGACATTTTTTATAAACTTGTTGACGGCACATAAAATGCGAGAGGAAAGCGGTATGAAGAGAGATTTTCTAACATTATGGGACTTATCCTCAGAAGAGGTAGATACGCTCTTAAAAAGGGCAGGCGAAATGAAATCGGGTATAGATGCTAATAAGTGTCCATTGATAGGGAAAAGCATCGGACTTCTCTTTGAAAAGGCGTCCACGAGGACAAGGGTTTCATTCGAGGTAGGGATTTATCAACTCGGCGCACATCCAATATATTTAAATCCCAATGAGATACAGCTCGGCAGAGGTGAAACAATACCTGACACTGCAAGAACACTCTCCAGATACCTCAATGCTGTGGTAATAAGGACATTTGGACATGATTTGCTCGATAAGTTTGCATCCTGTTCTTCTATACCGGTTATCAATGGCCTCAGTGACCTGCATCATCCCTGTCAGGCGCTTGGTGATTTAATGACCATCCTCGAAAAAAAAGGCCGATTGAAAGATATCCACATTGCATATATCGGTGACGGGAATAATGTTGCTAATTCACTGATAGAGGCTGCATCGCTGATGGGTATGAACATCACCATTGCATGCCCTGAAGGTTATGAGCCTGATCCTGATGTGCTTGAGAGGGCAAGAGCATCTGCAAAGAGCGAGATAATTATCCTGAGGGAGCCGAAAGAGGCAGCAGGCCGGGCAGATGTGATCTATACAGATGTCTGGGTCAGCATGGGGCAGGAAAAGGAATCCGAGGAGAAAAAGAAGAGATTAAAGAACTATCAGATAAACAGCAATATTCTTTCATGCGCTAAAAAGGATGTTGTTGTTCTTCATTGTCTGCCGGCGCACAGGGGTGAGGAGATTACAGACGAGGTTATGGATGGACCTCACAGCGCTATATTTGATCAGGCAGAAAACAGGCTGCACGTGCAAAAGGCATTGCTTGAGATGTTATTAGCCAAGGACTCTTAGGAACGCCTCTACAACCCTCGAATCAAACTGCGTCCCTGAACATCTCTTCAGTTCTAATTTTGCATATCCTATCCCCGGTGACGGCCTGTATGGCCTGTCTGCTGTCATCGAATCAAAAGAGTCTGCAACACAGAGAATCCTCGCCCCCAGTGGGATGTCTTCTCCGTTAAGATTGTCAGGATAGCCTTTTCCATCAAACCTTTCGTGGTGATGTCTGATAATAGGCAATATGTCTTTTAATTGTCTTATATCACCCAGAATCTCAATAGCCGTTGCCGGATGTCTTTGTACTATCTGAAATTCTTCGCTGGTAAGCCTTTCAGGCTTATCCAGGAGATAGTCGTATGTCCCTATTTTGCCAATATCATGAAGGAGAGCTGCGATCCTGAGGTTCTCCATCTCGTCTTTACTCAGTCCCATCTCCTCTGCTATTTGAGTAGCGTACATTGTCACCCTTTCAGAGTGACCCTTTGTCCATTGGCTTTTTGCATCAAGTGCATGTACAAAGGCCCTTGTGATACCAACAAATAACTCCTTCAGGTCGTTATATGACTCATGTATGTCCCTGAGCATATTGAGAAATGCGTCTCTGCCTTTTTCTAAAGACTGCTCCTTCTCTTTAAGCTCTGTTATATCCACAATCGAGTGAACAAAAGCCTCAATCCCGCCTTCATGAATTACAGGGTTTACATGAATCCATAGATAGCGGCCTATGGAAGGCTCATAGAACTCGCTGCCTTCGAGTTTTTCCGTAAACTGGGCTTTCTCCAGAGGACAGCTTTTTACAGGTTCGTCAGAATCATGGAAAACCTCGTAGCATTTTTTGCCTTCTATTTCTTCATAGGTCCTTCCTAAAAGCTGGGTAATATATCTGTTAAGCCTGAGAATCTTATATTCCTTATCAATGATGAATATGCCGTATGGAGTTGAGTCAAAGGTATCCTTCCAGTAATGTACAGACTCCTGGAGTCTTTTAGTCCTTTCATCAACCTTCTGCTCTAACTCCTCTGACAGCCTCCTGAACCTTTCTTCCGATACTTTAAGAGATACGGTCCTCTCCTCTACCCTCTGTTCAAGGCTCCTTTTATAGATTAATGTTCTTTCGTATAGAAAGCCGGTGATTGTGCTTATTACAGGTGCAAGGGATACCATGCCATGCATCAGAAGATCCTGAATATGCGTATCTGTCAGATGCATGACTAACCCATAGATGTTTTTACCGTGTTCTGCGTAGTCATAATAGAGGTAAATAAAAAGAAAGATAAATCCGGAAGGTGCTATAGAAAGGAGGACAATATGCCTTTTTATCCATTTAAGCATTAATTATCTTTCGGAACCTCCGCCGAGGCAGACTCCTTCAGTTTTTCTATCTCTTTTTTAAGCTCTATCATCTTCATTTCCCTGTCGATTGCCATATTGTAAAAGTCCTCGAGCTCCTTGACCTTTTTCTTCAACTCGGTTTCCACCTTTTTCTTCTCTGTCATGTCTCTTGCGCTTACCCTGCCGAAAATATAATTTCCATCTTTATCGTAAAATGCCGTTACATTTAAGATGACATCGATTATCCTGTTATCCTTTGTTTTCCATTGTGCTTCTATATTTGAAAGGCTTCCGTTTTCTTTAACTATTGCCAACCTTCTCCTAAGTTCTCCAGGCGGTGTAGTTGAGAATAGAGTGATATGCTTGCCTAACAGTTCCTCTTTTTTGTACCCGAGGATCTGGGACATAGTGTTGTTACACTCAATGACTGTCTCATCAGGGGCAATCGAGAAATACATATCAGGAGCATTGTCATAGAGGTCTCTGTACATTTCTTCGGATTTTACAAGCTTCCTTTCGAGTTCAAACCTCTCGGTGACGTCTGTTATGGTCTCTACGACCAGAGAAACATTGCCTGAGGGATCCCTTAAAGGATAGGAGTGGACCTCCATATACGAAGCCTTCCCTTTTGAATCATAATGCGTGTGAATTCCAGAGGCGGACTCACCTGTCTTGAATGTCTTCAGCACCGGGCAGTCATGCCCTATTTCATGACATGCGATTTCAGAGTTGTGGGAGATTCTATAGCAGTGCTCTCCAACAACTTTTGCCTCTGGCTTTTCCTGATTGATGTAAGCGCTGTTTGCAGAGACAATCCTGAAATCCCTGTCAATGACAATGACACCCTCTCCGATTCCCTCGAGCACGCTGTTCAAAAAATCTTTTGAAGATTTAATCTCTTCGTTAAGCCTTGCCTTTTCAATAGCAATAGCGGTTTCATTGGCCATAAGAGCTAAAAACCATAAATCTTTCGAGATGAACTTCCTCGGCTTTTTGTAGTGAACCCCTAAAACACCAATGACTTTTTCGCCATCCATTCCTGTTGCTATCATCGGGACAGACATACCGCTTTTAACCCCATGCTTTAATAGAAGCTCAGACATCTTGAAGCGATCTTCTCTCGAATAATCCATTATCATAACAGGCCTTCTCTTAAGGAATGTGTAGCCTGTCCGTTTTTCAATATCCACAGGGACTATCGCAGAACCCGCATGTCCGGGCATCCATCCAATGCCGCTTACGAGTATGAGATTTTTTTCTGTTTCATTAGGTATCCTGATTTCTACGAGGTCAGCCTGAAAATACTCATAAATTGTCTTAACAGCAATATCCATGATTCTATCCCTGTCATAGGTCTTCATAAACTGGTCAGACAACTCATAAAGGACTGCATGTTCTGTGGAAAGCCTTATAAGCTCTTCTTTCTCCTTGAGCGCCTTACGTTCTGTCTCGAGTTTTAATAGCTGGCGTGCAATAAGATAAATAACAGGGGTGATAATTATAAAAAGAACCACTGCGTCCAGAAGAGCGTGGCTAAAAGATTCCCCGAAGAGGATCGCCTCCAGAAGCTCGGAAATGACAGCTATCAGAGTGCCTAAAAGTATGCTATAGCCTATAAGTCTTGTCATTAGAAAATTATAGCATTTTTGTGCCTGCCGAGAATTCTGAGACAGCCCTATGGGTTTCCGGAAGATACTCTTTTGATCACCTCTATTAATGGCATGTTCAATTTTCTGGCAAGCCTTTTACAGTCCTCATATTCAGGGGTTACCTTTATAATTTTATTTCCAAGTTTTGAAATTTTAAACCGCATCCTGCCTAATGCTGTGCCAAGCTCTTTTATCTCCCTTTTTAGAGTTCTTCTGTCTGCCTCATAAAACCTCAGACCTATTGTGGTTGTCTCCTCAAAGATTATCTTCACGATGTCTTCTCTTGCTTTATTGCTGCAAAGCACGGTGAGTTTTATCCCTGGCCTGCTTTTCTTCATTATTACCTGTGTGAGATAGACATCAAGAGCGCCTCCCTTAAATAATCTATCCATCACATATTCATATGCCTGGGGGTTCATGTCATCTATGTTTGTTTCGATTACTGTGACCTTTTGTTCTGGGAATTCTTTTTCAAATCCCCCTTTACCCCCCTTTTCTAAAGGGGGGATGGGGGGATTACCAATAAAAATTCTCAATACATTCGGTCTGTCCTTAAAATCTTTCGAGCCTGCTCCAATCCCAATCTTTTCAACAACCATATCAGGCATATTCCCAAAATTAGATGATAACTCTCTTAATATTGCTGCACCTGTTGGAGTTGTTAACTCAAAATCTGTTCCATCAGAATAAACCTGTGTTCTGTGCTCTGTGTTCTGTGCCCTGAGAATCTCTGCAGTTGCAGGAGCAGGCACAGGCAGGATGCCATGCTCTGTCTTAACAGAACCGCCCCCGATATTTACAGGAGACACATAAACTCTTTTTATCCCTAAAATTTCAAGTCCGATGATTGTTCCTAAGATATCCACTATGCAATCAACCGCACCGAGTTCGTGGAGATGGACTTTGTTGAATCTTTCGCCGTGAACCTTTGCCTCGGCACTAAAAAGCCTTCTGAAAATTCTGAGCCCTTTCTGTTTAATCTCATCTGATAAAGAAGAAAATTTTATTATCTTCTCGATATCTTGCCACTTCTTTGCTTCTGACTTCTGACTTCTGACTTCTGACTTCTGAACTACATCAACTTTTGTCGCCCTTAATCCTGCACGTTTAACTTTTTTAGCTTTGAGTTTATAGCCTCTTATCGGGATCTTTCTGAGTTCACTTTCTAACTTCTTTATAGAGACACCTGCATCAACAAGCGCACCAAGGCACATATCACCGCTTATGCCGGAAGAGCAGTCAAAATATGTTATCTTCAAATTAGTTTCCTTTCAGCAGATGTCATAACGACTATCTTATATCAAAAAGATATTGCTTTAGCAAGTATCTTCTCGATATCCAGACATAACAACAAGTCATAAGACTCTCTATCTCGCTGTCGAGGCCAGTGGACTTATTGGCGATTTTAAAGAGAATGAATTTTATTTATATAGTCAAGACGCTTTCGGGCTTGGTGAAGGTCAGGGTTTATTTGTAATGCTATTTCGAATTCTCTGCGCGCCCTGTCTATGAGTTTTTTCCCAAGATAAATTTCTCCAAGATTATTGTGTGCCTCTGCAAAATCCGGCTCCAGCTTTATGGCAAGCTGGTAATGCTCTATAGCTCTGTCAGTTAAACCCTTAACTTCATAAGCAATACCGAGATTATAATGCACACCAGCATAATCAGGCTTAATGCTTAAGGCAAGCCGGTAATGCTCTATAGCCTTGTCGGTCAGGCCTTTAGCTCTGTAAGCGCTGCCGAGATTATTATGTGCATCTGCATTGTCAGGGTCTATTCTTATGGCAATCTCATACTGTTCTATGGCTTTATCGTTTAGCCCTTTTGCCCTGTAAGCATAACCGAGATTATAATGCGCCCCTGCATAATCAGGGTCTATTCTTATGGCAATCTCATACTGTTCTATGGCCTTATCGTTTAACCCTATGCCCCAGTAAACATCGCCAAGGTTATTATGTCCCCTTACATTCTTAGGAGATTTCCTCACCACATCTTCCCATAAACTTATCTCGCTTCCCCAGACATTATTCCGTGCATAAGCAGCTATTGCAAACATAATCTGCAACAGTATAAAAAACGAGGCTGCGATTATCTGCGTTTTCCTGCTCTTAAGTCTTCCAGACAATAAGAATATCCCTGACATTATCGCAAAAGAAACTCCGACAGATGGCAAATAGACTCTGTGTTCAAATATCACATCAACTATCGGTATTATGCTCGATTCAACCGAAAGTGTTATGAAAAACCAGAATATCCCGAAAGAGATCAACCGCAACCCATGGTCATAAACCTTCGAGCGGCGAAAAAGAAAAACTCCAAGGCCGAATATTGACAACAGAAACAGAAATGGCAGATACACCTGTGGTACAAGCAATGAATGATATATTGGATAGTCATAAACAAGCCTCTGGTCTATCGGGAAAAACAGCAGCCTCAGGTAAGTGACCACCACTCTGAATTGAGTGAACAGGTAATCAAACCTCGACATTGAAGTCTGAACCCTCGTCGCCTCACTCACATCGCCTATTAGATCTCCAACAGGTTTATTTATCGTTATGAAGGTTAACGGGATTATAAGCATGGTAAAGAGAAGCGGAATAAGATACAGAAGCCTCCTTTTAATCTTACCTTCCAGGAACATAAATTCATAAAGGGTAATAGCAACCGGTAAAGTAAACGCTGTCTCCTTTGTCTTCATGGCAAGAACAGCGGAGACGAGAGAGACAGCGTAAAGCGTGTAGCGTGTAGCGTATGGCGTCGAAACTCTTGACTTGATATAACTCACAATAGAAAGGATATAAAACATCGTCGCAAGTGACGCAAGCCTCTGAGCAATATAGGTAACCGCCTGTGTTTGCACCGGATGGGATAAAAAAAACAGACTTGAAAATAAGGCAATATATTTAGAATGCTCTCTTAGCGAAGACTTAATTAAATAAGGGGTTCTAAAGCTCAGGATAACAAGAAAATAAATCAAAAATGCATTAGCAATATGAATTGAGAGGTTCACAACATGGTAGCCTGAAACATTCAGCCCGTTAATTTTTTTGTTTAACGCAAAAGTAAGATACCCTGCATATCTGCTTTTAAAAACATCCTTCGAATATATATCTGCGCTTGAAGATCCTGAATTGTTAAAGTTTTTAACGATAGGATTTTTGAAGATATTCCTGTCGTCAAAATGAAAAGGCACTGAAAATGTGTTTGAATAGACAAGAAAACCGACTATGGCTATGAGTATAATGTGAATAAAAGAACTGCTTAACAGGCCTGCCTTAGAGTAAACCACTGCTGATTCTAATAACCTGTTTTCTAAAAGGGGGTTGGCAGTATTCTTTTTAGCTTTCTTCCTCTTTGATGCCTTGCCCATGAAATAATATATCACACTTACAAAAATCCAATCTTATTTGACTTTGCCCTTCTCTTTTGGTTATTCTTCAATCATGGATTTTGATGCAAGGCTTGCCCTGATCATAGGTCTTTTCTCACTAACCTTTATGCTTAACCTGCCCTTTGGATACCTGAGGGCAAAGACAAAGAAGCTATCCCTTAAATGGTTTCTCTGTATTCACCTTCCAATCCCTATTGTTTTTCTCGGAAGATTTTTTTCGCATCTCGATTTCAGATATATCCCCCTCCTCGTACTTGCTGCTCTGATAGGCCAGATATGGGGAGGCAAGCTGGAGTTTTAGCTTGCAGGCCAATATCCTTCTTAGCCCGGGCAAAATAGAGTTCTGTGAGATAAAAACCCCAAAACCATCTCGCGGAGAGATGCTGATAAAGATCAAGGCGGCATTGACCTGCGGAACAGATCTGAAAGCGTTCAGTCGTGGTCACCCTGTGATTCCAATGCCGGGAGTTTTCGGGCATGAATTCTCAGGAATAGTTGCAGATGTTGGCAAAGGGGTTAAGGGATTTAAAAAGGGCGATGAAGTAATGGCAGTTCACAGCGCGCCATGCCTTAAATGCAGATACTGCAAAAAAAGACTTTACAACCTCTGCGAAAAAATAATGGATACCAAAGTCCTTGGAGCATTTGCAGAGTATATCCTGCTGTCTTCGCACATTGTAAGGCAGAATGTATTTCATAAACCAAAGAATCTAACATTCAAAGAGGCTGCGTTCATCGAGCCGCTTTCTTGTGTAGTTCACGGAATGTATGACCTGAGAATCAAAAGAGGGGAAAAAGCGTTGATAATCGGGGCAGGACCCATAGGGCTTCTGCATCTACTCTTATTAAAAAATAAAGGGGCTGATGTAATAATCACAGGGCTTGAGAAAAAAAGGTTGGCACTCGCAAAAAAACTTGGTGCAGCGTCTACAATAACACCTGATAAACTTAACAACACGGTTAAGAAATTCGCAGGCGTCTTAGGTGTTGACTATGTATTTGAATGTACAGGCCAGCCTGATATATGGCAGTCATCTGTTAATTATGTAAGAAAGGGCGGGACAGTTATCCTCTTCGGAGGTTGTAAATCGGGGACCACTGTAACCTATGACACAGGAAGGCTGCATTACGATGAGATAACCCTTAAAGGTGTTTTTCACTTCACACCTGATGATGTGAAAAAAGCATATCGCCTTCTAAAGGCTGGGAAGATCAAGGTATCAAAACTCATCTCTGGATGTTATCAACTGAAAGACACTGAGAAGGCATTTCAGAAGTTGCTCAAAGGCGAAGGCATAAAGTACGCAATCATTCCGTGAATCTATTACAGCAATGTTGATAGAGTTATTTTAGTGATAAAAAATTAGAGACAACCCTAAAAAGTTACTGAATTAGTGAGCATGTATATCCCTTTTTCCGTTTTCTTGTGGATTGAATACTGTTATTCTTTTTAATTTTCTGTATCCGAAGTATAATGAATAGGATATGAAGAAAGAGGAGATTAAGATAATCGCAAAGTCAAAGAACGAATTGGCATCTGATGTCAGAGTGGGGGATGATAAATATCTGATACTGACAGAAAAAGGCGGGCCTAAAACTCCATACATAATCACCAGGATATATCTGAAAGGCAAGATACTTTCTACAATGAAGACAGATTATAAAGACATGATAAGCGATCCTGATATTGAGAGCAGGGTAACTGAATTTATGAGGAGACAGCATCTCTCGGCCATAAGCATGTTTACGTCAGAGAAAAAGAAGGGCGAAAAAACCCCTTCTGATTATCTTGAGGATGTTAAAATCCTGTTGAGGAGAAAAAGCCAGAAAAATGCCCTGGAACTTTTAAAGGAGTCCCTCGAACAATATCCCGATGATCCGTTTCTGTTATCTTATTATGGATGCCTTGAGGCTATTGTGAATAAAAATTACAGGTTCGGCATAGATACATGCAACAGGGCAATAGAGGCATTGAAGAGGAATGTCCCTATAGGAGAAAGATTCCTTTATCCCGTGTTTTACCTCAATCTCGGACGGGCATACCTTGCAACAGGAAAAAAGAAGAATGCGATTGAGGCATTCAATACAGGACTGCTTATGAACAGGGAAGACAGTGAGCTTGTTGCAGAACTAAAAAGACTCGGTATAAGGAAAAAGCCTGCGGTGCCGTTTCTGAGCAGGTCAAATCCTATAAACAAATATATAGGCACGCTTTTGCATAAACTCCGGGGATAAAAAGTATTAGTGGCCTCTCCCAAAAAAGAGAGCATTATAATCCTACTTTACCCTTGAGCCTTCTTTTATCTGCCTGTCCGGAGTGATTATTGCCAGCCTTCCTTCATCATCTGATGCTGCGAGCAACATCCCCTGTGATTCTACACCCATAAGCCTTGCAGGCTGGAGGTTTGCGACCACTACAATACTTTTGCCTACAATCTCCTCTGGTTCATATGCCTTGCCAATCCCTGCTACAATCTGCCGTTCCTCGCCTATGTTAATCTTCATAACGATCAATTTACTGGAACCTTCAACCCTTTTTGCCTCAAGTATTTTCCCAATCTTGAGTTCAGCCTTAGCAAATTCTTCGATCGTTATCATGTCTTTCAATCAGCAGCCTTATTTTTTCTTCTTCGGTTTTGATTCTTCCTTTTTTTCCTTCGGCTCTTCCTTTGACTTTTCTTTTGCCTCGTTAAACCTCTTTACAATCAAATCAGTAAGATCAAGTTCCTTCTTTGCGTAAAGGATTACCTCGCTTCGTAATATGAATGCATATCCCTCTTCCCTGCCGAACGCCTCCACAACCTCACTTAAATTCTTAAGAATTGCCTCTGTGAGTTCGTTCTCTTTCTTTTGCAGTTCTGCCCGGGCGTCCGTCACAAGCCTCTGCAGATCCCTGTTGAGCCTCTCCATATCCTCTTCTTTTACCTTTATTGCCTCGGTAGAAATGGCAGATGACTGTTTCTTGAGCTCCTTGAGCTCGTCTTCAATTTTATTAATGGCCTTAACTTTTTCATCTATTACTGCCTTCTTTGATTTTTCGAGAGAGTCGAGATCTCCTTTTGCTTTTTTCCCGGCCTCTGATTCCACAAGTGCCCGCTGCAGGTCAATAAAACCTGTCTTCAGCGCCTCGGCTGCTACTGCTGTTGTTGCAGTCAGCAAAACCATAATTAACATCAACAAAAATACCTTTTTCATCATTTCCTCCTATCTTTTATTACTCATTCGTGAAAGTAAAGATAGCAACCATTTACTGTTCACTATACACTATTCACTGTCTTTAGAAAAAGCTGCCAAATGTGAATTCCCACCGGCTTTGGCTTTCTTCTGGTTTTCTATTAATATTAAATCCCCATTCTAACCTCAACGGGCCTATCGGAGAGATCCACCTGAAACCACCTCCCGTTGTGTATCTGATATCCTGAAGTTCCTTTGAAGAATCATATGCCGTACCCGCGTCAAAGAATACAAGTCCCTTAAGTCGTAGTTCAGTAATTATAGGGAAGATAAATTCTGCATTGAATATAATCTCTTTTGTCCCTCCCTTTACATCGCCATTTTCATCTCTTGGTCCGGCTTCGCCAAAATCAAGGCCTCTCACAGTGTATATGCCGCCGACATAAAATCTTTCATAAAGAGGCACTGATTTGCCAGAAATGCCTGTTGCATAACCGTAGCGGCCTCTGAGAGAAAATGTAGTTTCGCTTATAGGGAAAAACCATGCAGAGTCAACTCCCCCTTTCAGGAATGCATTGTCTCCTCCAAGTCCAGCATAGGTCACATATAAGGTATTCCTTGACCCTTTGTGAGGATCAAGAAAATTATCCCTCGTATCCCTGCTAATTGTGGGCGTAATGCTGCTTGTTACACTTGTGCCTTCCTGCTCTTTTATTTCTGATGAGGCATCATCCTCTACATTATATATCGTGGCTCGTTCAAAGTTATACGTAATATCACCTTTCCAGTATTCAGACAGACTCTTGCCAAATGATAAATCAAAACCTGTAGCTTTCTTTTCGTACTCCCTGTAGTCCCTTGTTGTATTATATATGTTAGCCCCGAACGAAACTGGCTTGTCCATAAACCATGGGTCTCTGTATGAAAGTTCATAGTATGTGCTGCTGCCGCCAAATTGACCTTTGAGTTTTATATACTGCCCTTTCCCGAACAGATTAGCCTTTGTGATGTCCAGGCTGGCTATAAACTTATCTACTGAGCTATAACCCCCACCTACGCTGAAAGAACCCGTCGGCCTTTCCTTCACCTTAATATCGATGTCCACAAGTTTTTCCTCAAATCTTGGTTTTGGGTGCATCTCGACAGATTCAAAATAATTAAGATTGTTAATCCTCTCATAGCTCCTCCTGAGGAGTGCGCTATTGAACGTATCCCCTTCATCGAGACGTATCTCTCTCCTTATAACCTTATCTCTTGTACTTATGTTCCCTGAAATTTCTATCATGCCGATTTTGTAAATGTCTCCCTCGTCTATCTTAAAAGTTATTTTAACCCTTTTCAGCGTTTCATCGGTCACCACGTCAGGATATATGCTCACAAGTGCATAGCCTTTTTCTGAATATGTCTCTATCAGGGATGTCACATCTTTTCTCAGGGTCCCCCTGCTGAATATATTTTCAGGAAAAGATTGTATCTTCTTTCTCAGTTCGTCCCCGGAAAATGCCTTATTCCCCGAAATATCCACAGAGGAGATTTTGTATTGTTCTCCCTCGGAAACCATGATTGTTATTATCATGCCTTTCTTGTCATCTGTAAGCTTGATCTTTGGGTCCGCTACAGCAACCTTAATATAACCATTGTTAAAGTAGAGGTCTCTTATTTTTTCGACGTCAGAACTCATCGCCTCTTTTTTGTAGTATCCCGAGGACGTCACAAAAGAGAATAACCACCACTCCTTGGTCTTCATCACCTTTTTTATCTTTTTTGATGAGATACCTTTATTCCCTTCAATGTTTATGTTTTTTATCTTGACCTTAGGACCTTCATCTATCTGATATGTAAGTGAAACCTCGTCGTCACTTATCTTTTTCACAACAGGAATAATTTTTGATAACCAGTAACCTTCCTCTTCATAAAAAGCCCGGAGCTTCTCAGCATTATCCTGTATCAAAACCGTGTCTGCAATAGAGTTAGGAGTTATTGTTATTTTTTCTTTCAGTTTTGAATCACCCATCTCTTCATTCCCCTGAAAGTCTATCCTTATAATTGTAGGCTTTTCTTTTATCAGGTAGATCAATTTAACTCCGCCCTCGAATGGCTCTATCTCGACTTTTACATCATCAAAATAACCCATCCTGTAGATATCTCTTATATCGTTTGTAGTCTTCTCGCTCGCAAGGGGTTCGCCTGTTTTCTGTGTTATCTTAGGTTTTATAGCCCCTTCCTCTATTCTCTTAAGTCCCCTGATCTCTATAGAGGTTACCAGAGGGAGTTCCTGCGCAAAGGCGCTATATGCATCTGCTGTAAGGAAAGCAAGTATAACAAAACAAAAAACCACTAAAGACGATTTCTTCATCGGTTACTCCTCAAAACTAAATTAGCGTGTTAGTATAGCTTTCCAAAAGGGTGCGTGTAAACAAAAAAATCAAATAACAGACAAAAAACGAGAGGGAGTGAAAAATACACACTGCATGTCTTTTCAGGTAAAATTAAACTACAATGACATTGCAAAGAATAACAGTTAACGAAGAAGATTCAGGCCAGCGTATAGATGTTTTAGCCTCTGGAAAAACAGGCATTACCCGCTCGCAGATACAGAAGCTTATAGAAAAAAGCTCCTTGCTCGTTAACTCTAAATCCGTAAGGCAGAATTATAGAGTAAAGACAGGCGATATTATTACCTTAACCATGACCGAAGAAGAGGCTTCAGGTCTTATACCAGAACCGCTCCCTCTGGAAATACTTTATGAAGATAAATATCTCGTTGTCGCAAACAAGCCTTCAGGAATGGTGGTTTATCCAGCTGCAGGACATAACAGAGGCACATTAATGAATGCCCTCTTGTATCACTGTAAAAAGCTGGCAAAAACAGGTGGGCCCTTAAGACCCGGAGTTGTGCACAGGCTTGATAAAGACACATCAGGTGCAATGGTCATAGCCCTCGATGACACGGCATATTACAACCTTGCTGAACAATTCAAGCACAGGACAATAAACAGAAGATACATCGCACTTGTATACGGTAACCTCAAGGAGGACAGCGGAGAGATAAGATTGAAAATAGGGCGGTCTGAATCTGACAGAAAAAAGATGTCAACGAGGATGAAAAAAGGCAAAGAAGCCCTGACCATGTGGAGGGTAATCGAAAGATTTCAGAATGCCACATTAATCGAGGCAAAACTCAGGACAGGAAGAACACACCAGATAAGGGTACACTTTGCATCCATCGGGCACCCTGTGCTTGGAGACAGAAGTTATGGGAAAAAGGTCGAGATTGAGGTTAAGGACAAGAAAAAGATTGCATTCCCAAGACAGATGCTCCATGCAGAATTGCTCGGTTTTATACATCCAGTTAGAGGTGAGTATCTTGAATTCCACAGCCCTTTGCCAGAAGATATGGAAGAACGGATAAGAAGGTTACGAAATCCTTAATAAGATTCTTACATAAGGGCCTTCTGTGAAGATAGAAATCTGCTTCGGGTATCGAGGTAGGCATCGAGTATCTCATAGAGCATATACCTTCCCTTTCCGAACTCCGGGTTCTCGTCATATGCTCTCCTGAGGATTACCTGAGCCTCGTCTTCCCTCCCTGCATAGTAGAGGGCAACTCCTTTGCAGACCGCAACCCCAAGGTTTTCCTCTGAGCCGAACTTGCTCAGGCAGTTTTCACTCTTCCTCAGGTAATTCCATGCAGTAGTGAGGTTCTTGTTCTTTATGTGGATGCGCGCTATCTCCATACAGGAAATCCCAACTCCTTTTAAGTCTGCCGACCCCTCAAAGTAAAACTCAGCCTTCTTGAACTCATTGAGGGCGCTTTTGTCATCCTTTGTGACGTAAAATATCTGCCCCTTAAGGAGATGGGCATAGCCTAAGATGAGGTTAAGTTCGGTGTGCTTGCTTCCTTTTGAAACCTCAAAAACCCTCCTTAGAAGGTCTATCGCCCTGTTCATGTCCTTTATAAAGAAGTTGAGCTTGGCATAGTTCATGAGTATCTTCGCCTTGAGGTTTTCGTCTGCCACAGATGCGGCCTTCTGGAAGGCATCTTCAGCCTCTTTGTATCTCCCGAGGTTCATAAGGATAACCCCTTTCATATTCATGAGCTTTGACCATCCTACAGGGTTATCATCCTTTCTGATGGAATTGAGGCTTTTTTCTATCATCTGAAGTTCTGTTTCAAGCGCGTCTGACATGGAGTCCTTTACCTCAAGCAAAAGTTTTTAATATTATACAGCAAATCTGTCAATCCCTGCTTGCTTTTGATCTTTAAAGGCGATAAAATTGAGATATTTTCAGTTATCAATAATAGGAGGGTAAAAAGAATTATGAGTGGTACAGAAGAGACATTAAGAAAACTTGAGATCTTCAGTTCCCTGGGGAATGAAGAAATTGTTAGACTCGGTACCATTGCCGAAGAGGTACACACTAAGGCAGGAGATGTGATTATCGAGGAAGGCAGGCACTCGGACTCTCTTTATATCATAAAAAGTGGTTGTGTAATGGTTAAAAGCAGCGGAGGGGTTAATGTAATACTGGGCGAAGGGGCTCCGCTCGGGGAGCTTTCCTTCATAGACATGGGTCTTCCCTCTGCCACAGCGACTGCCCAGGAAGACAGCGTCCTCGTAAGAATACCTAAAAAGAGCTTTGAAGGTCTCTTAACCTCTGACAGTGCTTTTGCCTACAAGATCTTCAGGGCTATTGCAGTAAGTCTCTGCAGGAAACTCAGGGACACAAACGAATGGCTTCAGACTAAACAGTGGCTTTCCGAAATAGAAAAGGAAGCTCGCTTTCTTCCTAAGTTTTAATGCTCCTTGAAGGTTGGAACATCTTTTGTATAATTAATTTTTAAAAACTCAAAATTCTTTTTCTATTTTAGGGACTGTGGTCTTAAGGACAAATCTGCCTTTCCCATAATTTCCTTCAGGTTTTATTATGAGTGCAAGGTAATAATCCATATTTATCTTTCTCATTATTATCCCGCATTTATCCGAGATTATGGAAAACTCTTTTGCCTCACCAAGACCAAGTGTTTCTGCTGCGGTTCCAATATCCTTTATCATTGCAGATGCTTCAGCACTGAGGTCGTCGAGGTTGATAAGCTTTTCACTGGCATACTCCTCAACAGGCATACCGTCTGCACCTATTATCATGGCAGAGACCGCTCCATCAACCCTGTCAACTGTTTCCTTAAGGATTCCTGAGAAACTCATCTTTCCTTTTCTTAACCCCCTCCTTAAATGCTTCCAGTTTATCAATTACCGCATCCTGTTCTTTGCCGAGCATCTTGAGCAGCATCCTCAGTTCTTCAACCTTTTGTAATACATATTTATTGCCCGGCTCCGCAGACAACATCTCTCTGTATATCTTCATTGCCTTAGAGTAATTACCCTCGGATATAAATAGTTCTGCCTCTTTTAGATTAGATACGGGTTTTTCTTCTTTCTCTAAGGGTTTCTCTGCTACAGGCTCACTTTCTTTTAGCAGCGTTTCAAAGGAAATGCCTTTATCCACATCTTCTGCCGGCAATGCTGTCTTTGCTTCTTTAAATATATCTGCATAACTTATAGCTTCCTTTTCCGCTTCTTCAATCTCCTCTTCAGAGACGACCTCTTCTGCAATAACCTCCTCTACCCCTTCGCCACGCTCAGTGACAGACTTCTTGAATTCCTCGAACTCATCTTCTGTAGCAGATTGAAGTGCTTCCTCTGCAGGCAATACTGAGATCCCCTCTTCTGCCTCAGTCGCCTCCTCAACTTCAACAGGCTCCGGAACAGGCAATTCTTCGGGGATGGGCTTTGATTCTATTGGGGTCTCCCCGACAATATGTTTGCTCTGAAGCATCTCAAGATTCGACATGGCATCCTCATCAAGAGAATTTAATTTGAGCACCGTCTTGTATTCTCCTACAGCCCTTTCCTTATTTCCTAAGTCTCTATATATTTCAGCTAATTTCTTGTGAGCAAACAGGTTGTCGGGTATTACTGATATTACCTTTTCGAATTCTTCCTTAGCTTCGGCCATCATATTTTTCTCAAGGTATATCTTTCCGAGGGATACCCGCGCACTCATATATCCTGGCTGGTTATCGAGCCCTTTTAAAAGGACAGATATAGCCTCATCAAGCATACCCATTTTTCTGTATTCATCAGCAAGCGGGACAAAGAGTTTTGAGTTGGGGTCTTTATCAACCTTTTCTTTTAATTTCTCAATATCTTCGAGTGCCATGTTAGTGTTAAAAACAGCTTAACAAAATGCATAAAAAAGTTCAAGCTATCACCAGTTTAAGAAAAAAAACAGGCCAGGTATAGTATTTTAGCTCATTCTCGCCCCGATGACTATCGGGACAAAAGGGTCCGCTCAAATACTATGCCCTGACCTATTATTTCCATACTCCGGCTAACTGCATACCGCAGTTAATACATTTGCCGTTCTTCATCTTAATCTCGCCAATGCTAAAGCCAAATCTATGAATCAGCAATTCCTTGCAATTCGGGCAGTAGGTGTTTTCACCCCCCTCGCCAGGGACATTCCCTTCATAAACATATTTAAGTCCGATATCGAGTCCCATCTGCCTTGCCCATCTCAGAGTCCTGACAGGAGTTCTCGGCACGTCTGTCATTTTATATGTTGGATAAAACTGTGTTACATGCCAGGGCATTGCAGGATCGATTGATTTTATAAACTCGGCAATACTCCTTAAATCCACTTCAGAGTCATTATGCCCTGGTATTATAAGTGTAGTAACCTCAACCCATACGCCAAGTTCTTTCATCAGTTTTATTGTCTCTTTGACCGGCTCAACCTTTGCATGGCAGATTTTTTTATAGAATTCCGCTCCTCCTTTAAGGTCTATATTGTTTCCATCAAGATACGGCGCTATAAGCCTCGTTGCCTCAGGGCTTGTATAGCCATTACTGACGAACACATTCTTTATCCCCTTTTCATGGGCAAGTTTCGCACAATCGTATGCAAACTCAAAGAATATTGTTGGTTCTGTGTAAGTATAAGAGATGCTTTTACACCTGTTTCTCTCAGCCAGATTTACTATATCCTCAGGGGTCATGTCATTGCCAGGGATGGGAACGTCCGGTCTTTCCCTTGGGAACTGCGATATCTCATAGTTCTGACAGTGCTCGCACCTGAAGTTACAGCCAACAGTTGCTATTGAAAAAGATGTTGAGCCTGGATAAAAGTGGAAAAGGGGTTTTTTCTCGATGGGGTCGATATTGGCAGAGATGACTTTTCCATATACAAGGCTGTAGAGTGTCCCGTCAATATTTTCCCTTACAGCGCAGATTCCTCTCTTGCCGGAAGATATATGGCAGCCGTGGGCGCATAAAAAACACCTGACCTTTTTGTCTTCAAGCTTTTCATACAGCATTGCCTCTTTCATAATTTGATTATAACAGAGAGTTGTTTGACTTAAAAGAGACGGATAGGGCAAAATAAATAAATTTGTATATGGAGGTTAAAAATGCCGATTTATGAATATAAATGCACGAAGTGCAACAGAGCATTTTCAGTTTTACAAAGAGTTGGCGCTACAGAAAAAGATACGGTCTGCACAGAATGTGGCTCTAACGCTGTAACGAAACTATTATCAGCCTTTTCGTGTTCTTCCTTGGAAGGGAAGACTTTTTCCACATCAGCCCCGGCCAGAGGTTTCGGTGGCGGCTGAGGGGTTTCATCATGCTGAGCCGTGAGTTCAGCAACAAACAAAATGTCATTCTCGCGTAAGCGGGAATCCAGAAACAAAAATATAGATCACTGCTTTCGCAGGGATGACAACATAAATAAGGTATTTCTTCATGAAGATTAATTTTACCAAGATGCATGGATTGGGCAACGACTTTGTTCTTATAGATTGTAGAAACAGGGAACTGCCCGATCTTCCTCTCGTCTCAAAAAATCTCTGCCACAGACGATTTGGGATAGGTGCTGACCAGATCCTTCTTCTTTACCCTTCAGACATCGCCGATTTTAAGATGAGGATATTTAATGCAGATGGTGGAGAGGTCGAAATGTGCGGTAATGGCATCAGGTGTCTTGCGAAATACATATGGGATAAAGGCTTATCAGAGAAAGCCATCCTGAATATCGAGACACTCGCAGGCATCATAAGACCTGAAAGAAAGGGCGAGATGGTCAGGGTTGACATGGGGGAGCCTGTACTTGACGGCAGAGAGATACCTGTAAATCTTGACGGCAGGGTTATCGATCATCCACTACGTATAGAAGACAAAACCTTCCGTATAACATGTATCTCAATGGGTAATCCGCATGCTGTTATTTTCATTGACAACGTCGCTGAGTTCCCTGTAATTTATTATGGGCCTTTGCTTGAAAAGCATGAGCTTTTCCCCAAAAAAACTAATGTGGAATTCATAGAAATAATAAATCCTTCAGAGATAAAGATGAGGGTATGGGAAAGAGGTTCTGGTGAGACAATGGCATGCGGCACAGGGGCATCAGCTGCCGTGGTTGCATCTAACTTGAAAGGGCTAACAGCAAAGAATGTTACAGTTCATCTCATGGGAGGAGATCTATTCATTGAGTGGGAGGAAGATAATCACATCTATATGACAGGCCCGGCTGTGGAAGTATTCACAGGAGAAATAAATCTAAGTGAAGGGACTCATGGGGGAAAGAAGACAGGCTAAGAGAATGCCCCGTGCAGGCATAATCGGTTATTCTGTAACTGTCCTTGAGTTCAGAGAGCCAAAGAATTTGAGCCTGAAAGGAGAAATAATTGATATAAGCGATATAGGGATGAGCATCCAGACATGTTATCCCTTGGAGCCCGGACATGTGCTCAGGTTCAATGAAGGAATAGGGCACAAGGTAGGGATCGTTGTATGGGGCATGCATATTAAAGATAACACTTATAAGGTTGGGATTAAGTTTGTATAAAGGCAGAGAAAAGGAGATGAATAAGGCTGAAAAAAGGAGATGCAAGCGTAAAACTTATGGTGCCCCGGTAGATTATTCGGTAAGTATATCAAAACATCGCGCATCTAAAACAATAACAATCACTGAGACTGCAATGGCAGTTGATATCAGCAAGAAAGGCATGGGGATAATTACAAGTTATCCTGTTATGCCGGATCACCTCTTGAGAATCAAAGGCCTTAATGGCAGTTCTTTATCTGCAGATGCTGTTGTCAGATGGAGAGCTAAAAAGGGTCTCTGGTATAGAGTGGGCTTAATGTTTGTTTAATACTTTTAAGGTCTGCAAACTTATAAGGAGGTTTTTATGTTCAAAGGCTCAATAGTTGCAATAGTCACACCCTTTAAAAAAGGCGGGGTAGATGAAAAGGCACTCTGCAATTTAATAGAATGGCACATAAAACAGGGTACTGATGCTATTGTGCCGTGCGGGACAACCGGGGAATCAGCGACACTCGATTACGAAGAGCACTACAGGGTAATCGAGATAACAGTCAAGGCAGTCAACAGACGCATCCCTGTAATTGCAGGTACAGGCGCAAATGCGACTGATGAGACAATAATGATAACAAAAAAGGCAAAACAGGTCGGTGCCGACGCTGCGCTCCTTGTTTCTCCTTATTATAACAAGCCAACACAGGAAGGCCTTTACAGACATTATAAAGAAGTTGCAAAGGCTGTTGATATCCCGATCGTCCTTTACAACGTGCCCGGAAGAACCGCTGTAAATATACTCCCGTCAACAGTTGCACGTCTCGCTGAGATAAAAAACATAGTTGCTATAAAAGAAGCAACAGGAGATATGAAACAGGTTAGTGAGGTTATCAGATTGTGCGGCGACAGGATTACAGTTATTTCTGGCGATGACTTCACAACACTAACGCTCCTTGCACTCGGAGGAAGAGGTGTCATATCTGTCTCAGCAAATGTTGCGCCAAAAGATGTCGCTGAGATGTGCGCAGCATGGGAGATGGGGAATATCGAGAAGGCAAGGAGATTGCATTACAAATTAGAGCCATTAAATACTGCGATGTTCATAGAAACAAACCCGATACCAGCAAAGACAGCCCTCGCCATGATGGGGAAGATAAAAGAAGAGTTCAGGCTTCCGCTCTGCGAGATGTCCGAGGCAAATAAAGAGAAACTCAGGAAGACATTAAAGGACTACGGGCTGATATAAGGTTACCCGGATTTTCAAATGAAACTGCGAGAGATTGCGAAGCTGCTTAACGGAGAGATTATCGGCGACCCCGATATAGTAATAAGCGGGGTTGCAGGAATATCAGATGCTGCAGAGGGGGATATAACATTTTTATCGAGCGCAAAGCTTATCAAAGAATGCTCAGAGAGTAAAGCAGCATGTGTAATAGTTAAGGATCAAATCCCTGATATAAAAAAAGCGCAACTGAAGGTTCCAAATCCACAGTATGCATTTGCAAGGCTTCTTGAGTACTTTTATGTGAAACCACTTATTCCATCAGGCATAAGCGATAAGGCATATGTCTCTGATAAAGCGCAGATCGGGAAGGATGTATCTATATGTCCTCTGGTATTTATTTCAGATGGTGTGTCAATAGGCGATAGGACAACTATTTATCCGGGAGTATTTATAGGCGAAAATTCATCCATTGGCGATGAGTGCATAATATATCCAAACGCAACAATAAGAGAAAAAATAAAGATCGGCAGCAGGGTTATAATCCATCCTGGCGCTGTAATCGGCTCAGATGGATTTGGCTATGTATTTGAGAAAGGCGTCCATTATAAAATTCCGCAGGTCGGGGGTATTATTCTTGGAGATGACGTTGAGATAGGCGCTAATGTCACAATTGACAGGGCAACAACCGGCAATACCGTGATAGGCAAAGGCACAAAGATCGATAATCTTGTTCAGATCGCACACAATGTAAAGATCGGAGAGAACTCTATTATTGTATCGCAGGTCGGGATTGCTGGAAGTGCAGAGATAGGAAACTATGTTGTGATGGGAGGCCAGGTTGGAATTGCTGACCATGCCAGGATAGATGACGGTTGCATGATAGGGGCTCAGTCAGGAGTGATGGGGCATCTTGAAAAGGGGATTTATTCAGGCTCCCCTGTTATACCGCACAGGGACTGGCTTAAGGCAATTTCAATATTTGCAAAGCTCCCTGAACTAAATAAAAAAATAAAGGAACTTGAGGATAAAATAGAAACTATCGAAAGGAGAGAGAAAGAATGATAGATATCAAAGGCATACAAAATCTGATTCCACATAGATACCCTTTCCTCATGGTTGACAGGATTATCGAGATGGAGCCCAGTGTGAAGGCAGTGGGTATTAAGAACGTGACTATCAATGAGCCGTTTTTCCAGGGACACTTCCCTGACAATCCCATAATGCCTGGAGTATTGATTGTTGAGGCAATGGCACAGGTTGCAGGTGTGCTCGCATTCGGCTCAGGTGTCCAGGGCAGTGCGGTTTATTTCATGAGCATAGAAAAAGCGAAATTCAGAAGGCCTGTTGTGCCAGGTGACCAATTAAGGTTTGAAATTACAGTGCTTCAGCAGAGAGGCAATGTATGGAGATTCTCAGGGATTGCTACTGTTGACGAAAAGGTTGTTTCAGAATCTGAATTCACAGCAATGGTGATTACATCAGAGATTCGCCGAGGCGAAAAGGAGCAATAGAAAATGGCAAAAGAAATACATTCGACAGCAATTATAGACCCCAAGGCACATATTGATGAAGATGTATATGTAGGGCCGTACTGCATTGTGGGTGCAGGTGCGAGGATAAAAAAAGGGACAAGACTTATATCAAATGTAATAATAGATAGTGATACAGAGATCGGAGAAAACTGTCAGATATATCCCTTCGCAAGCATCGGACTTCCCCCCCAGGACCTTAAATATAAAGGAGAGAAGACAGGCGTAAAAATAGGAAACAACAACATAATAAGAGAATATTTAACCATTCACAGAGCGTCAGTCGGAGGCGATGGGATAACCGAAATCGGAAACAACAATTTCCTTATGGCCTATGTCCATATCGCTCACGACTGCAAGATAGGAAGCAATGTAATCATGGCAAACCTTGCGACACTCGCTGGCCATGTGGTTGTTGAGGATCATGCATATATAGGCGGCCTTGTTGTCGTACACCAGTTCACAAGGATCGGCGGGTACTGCATGGTAGGCGGATTCAGCGGAGTCGGCCAGGACATACCGCCATACACAATGGCGTCAGGCCCGAGAGCAAAACTCTTCGGCTTAAATTCAGTGGGACTCAAAAGGCAGGGTTTTTCTGATTCAACAATCAACGAGCTTAAAAAGGCATACAAGATACTCTTCAGGGAAAAACATACCCTAAAAGAAGCAATCAAAAAGCTGCAAAAGGATTTTACTCAATCAAAAGAGATAAAGTATCTGATAGAATTTATTGAGAAGAATAAGAGAGGGATATGCAGATAGGTGAAGATGATGATTAGTAATCCCCCCATCCCCCTTTAGAAAAGGGGGATTTTCAGGTGTTCTCTAAAAATTGTATCCCCTCTTTTTTAAAGAGGGGTGAGGGGAGATTACTAAAAAATAGATTCGCTGGATTAGAGGACTAATGAAAACAATTGGACTTATTGCAGGCATGGGTGAACTGCCAAAGCTCGTGGCAGCAGAGGCAAAGGCAAAAGGATACAGGGTTTTTGCGATTGCATTAGAACCACTTGCAGACAAAAACCTCGATAGGCATGTCGATGAGATAAAACGGATAAGTGTTGGCAAACTCGGTGAGATAATAGAATCCCTTAAGAAAAGCAATGTAAAAGAGGCTATCATGGCTGGTAAGGTACCAAAGTCTCTGCTTTATAAAAGCCGTATAATACCCGACCTGAGGGCAGTAAAACTCCTTTTTACCCTCAAAGATCACAGCGATGATTCTATACTCCTTGCAATAGCAAAAGAGCTTGAAAAAGATGGTATCACGCTCCTCAACACAACTGATTTCAGTGCAGGGATTATGACTCCTGATGGCCTTTTAACAGAAGAAAGCCTTTCAGAAAACGAATGGAAGGATGTGGCTTTTGGCTGGAAGATAGCAAAAGAGATCGGCAGGCTTGACATAGGCCAGACAGTTGTAATAAAAGACCAGGCTGTTATGGCAATTGAGGCAATAGAGGGAACAGATGAGGCAATCCTGAGAGGCGGGAAACTTGCAGGCGAAGGCTCCGTTGTCGTGAAGGTTAGCAAGCCTAAACAGGATATGAGATTCGATGTCCCTGTTGTTGGGATGAAAACATTGAAATCCATGATTGAGGTTAGCGCACGAGTCCTCGCTGTTGAAGCAGGCAAAAGCATACTCCTACAGCGGGGAACAATGATAAAAGAGGCTGATGAAGCCGGAATTTCGATTGTGGGGTATAAGGAGTGACACTTTAGAACTATGGAGGTTCAGCCTAGATAGACCTGTATTTATTTTTTGAAAGGCATTGATTTTTTAGCTCAGGACGTGGTAAGCTACAAACAGAATTTTAGAAGTTTTTGCAGTTTATGAGGCCACAAAGACTTTTCGACTTTGTGGCTTTTTTTATTTGTTGAGACCTTCTGAGATTTGAGTTTACAGAAAAGGAGGTAAAAGAAATGACTAATGGAACAGTAAAGTGGTTTAATGACTCAAAGGGTTTTGGCTTTATCACAAGCGAAGACGGTAGTGATGTATTTGTCCACCACACTTCCATCCAGGGCAACGGCTTTAAGAGCCTTGCCGAGGGTGACTCAGTCAGCTTTGATACTGAAAAGGGACCGAAAGGCCCCAAGGCGATCAATGTCGTTAAACTGTAATTAGCTGGAAAAGGCCTCTTCCTGGTGAAGGGGCCTTTTCATTTGGGAGGAACATGAACAACAACATAAATAGCAGGAAGAATGCGGCAAGGACAGAAAGACTGCAACAGAGGGTTGAAGCAGGATCTGTTGCTACACACTTCCCTGAGGTTGCGGGCATCGTCATTAGCATGATGTACAATCAGCGGGGAATACAAAAATCTTTACCCCGGGTCGTTAATTTCTTTCCCAGCAGTTATGCCCTTTTCAAGGTAGAATGTTTGAGCAAGGGCTGTGTTGATGGCGGGTTCGATCTCACTCAGATTATCACTGCGATGATCGGAAACCGCAGAGAAGCGTCAAAAGGAGAAATCAGTTGTGAAGGCGATGGTTCTTCTGCCGACC
>JAKALU010000098.1 GCA_021824065.1 Nitrospirota bacterium | reverse complement strand
GTAGCTCAAATATTTTGTCTGAAAATCGTATAGTTCTCTGAATCTGACCCTCAGTTCTATTTTTACTCTCAGCTCTATGAATTTATCCTTGTACGAAAAACCCTCAGGTGCTATGGATATGAAATCAACCTTTGCCATGCTTGCCTCCCGGCTTATGGCTGCTAACATGCCAGACAGGTCTTCTGCCTCTGGGAGCACTATCTTTTCAGTGATTGGTTCTTTCTGGAAAGCAGCTTGAGATGACAACGCCATGGTTATTGCCTCGACCTCTTTTTTGAGATTCTGGAACATCTGCTGCTTCATCTTAACCTTAGTGGACGATGGAGAATAAAGCAACAAGTATGGGACAAAGACCACTACTACTGTCAGCGTTATTGCCGAGATAACCTTCTCCCTCTGTGAAAGACTTTCAATCTTTTCTTTAATAGCCTTTATGTCCATTTCACCCTTGTTTTCAGTTCAAAAGAGATATCTTTTTCGCCTTTCTGTGAGAATATTATTTCGACATCGTAGAAATAATGCGATGCTTCAAGTGCAGATATAAGATTTGCGACTCCAAGTTGTGTTGTTGAGAAACCCTTTATATGCATCTGTTTCATGCCCCTATCCTCTTTTGATTCAATAGAAGAAAGCCATACATCTGCGGGGACAACAACAGACATCTCACTGATTATTGAGCTCCATTTCGGAGCCTTTTCCATTGCATCTAATATTTCTTTATCTACAGGTACAGTAGCAGGCACAGGGGGAGGGGGCAGTATCTTTTGTTGCAGCTCTATTTTCTGTTTGTTCAACTTCCCTATTTCAGAATCAAACTTTTTAGTCTTAATAATGTTTAAAAACCACAGACTTATTATCACAACAGTATAAATTACAAATCCTACAACAAGATAATAAAATTTACCCCTCTTTTTAGGAGCACCTATCCTCACCTCTACTGGTAAAAGATTCAGCGTCTCCTTCAAGCTGCCCTCCTCGCGAGACCGATTGCCACAGAGAATCTCGGTCCGAGTGGTCTCAGGCTTTCCTCTCGCATAATGAAGTTATCAAACGGATTTGGAACGCTAACAGGGATATCAAACATGTGTGAGAAATAATCCTTTAAAGCAGGATTGATTGCAACGCCACCTGTCAGAATTACCTCAGAGAATATCTTTTCTTTAAAGGTTGCCTTATAATAATCTATCGACCTGAAAATCTCTTTCAAGAACTGATTCAATATCTTTTCTATCCTTTCAGCAGGTCCCCTCATCAATATATCCTCTGCCCCTTCCTTTGAAAAACCTTCGCTAAGCAACTGGCTTTTTATATGCTCGCCACCCATCTCTACTGTCCTTGTAAGACGCAGGGCGCCTGACCTCACTATATCTATCTCCATATTTTTTGCACCTATATCAAGCACTATTATGTTGCCCGTCCCCTGCAATGGAAGCGCTCTCATCAAGCACAAGGGATTTACATCAACCGCGATAACACTAAGCCCAGCCTCTTTGAATGGGAATATATGTCGCTGTATATTTTTCCTCTCGGCTGAAGCGAATGTAACAGCAATGCCATCCGCAACTACCGTTGCTACATAATCATAAACAGCATCTTCAGGGGGATAGGGCAACTGCCTCTTTATCTCCCATTTGACCGCCTCTTTTAATTCGCCCTTCGGCATTGGAGGCAGGGTTATTGTCCTTATAAAAGAGAGAATCCCCGGGATATGGACTATTGCTTCTTGTCCGATGATATTCACCTCTTTAAAAAAATTGTGCAACCTGTTTATAAGGAGGGTCTCATCTTCTCTCTCAGAGGAAGGGATATCCATAAATGCAGCAACAGAGATTTTTTTGCCTTTGAGGCCGATAATCTTTACAGAGCCACTGCCCAGATCCACCCCTAATGGAGCAGGCCGAAACAGTTTGGACATCAATGCCTCTTAGCGAAATAATATGCCATGAAGAACATGAATATTGAGGCCAGTATAAGCGAGACACCAAATCCAATCCTGTAGGAAAAAGTAAGGCTGTCGATCTTAGCAATCATTTTTGCAGATAATTCATTGACTCTCTTTAACACATCCGGGGCAAACAGCAAGAGAAATCCAATCACAAACGCAAGAACTCCAATAACTATAGAAAAACTAACAATTGTCATTAGTTTGTCCTCCTACCTAAAGTTCTACTTTAGAAATATAGCTGTTACTGTTTAAAATGTCAAGGATTTATTTATATTTTTGCATATGGTCTTCTAAATATAAACTTTCTTGAATTAGAGAGGAGGCGTGATTTCCGGGTTGATACATTATTTGCTGAGGACATGCCAGGCTAAACCGAGAATAAGTAAGATGATTATCCACATTGCTATCTTCTTTATGCCTCTGAGCCCTGAGGGCATTATATATATCATCTTTCCAGCCCCGGTAACAGAAGGCTCTGAGTGTACCTTATCTTCTTCCGCTAAGAGTTCCCCGGCCTCCTTCTCTTCTTTTTCTTCTTTGACCATCGGGGGCTCTACATATATCAACCTTTTATCCCCTTCGATTTCCTTATCCACCTTTTCTTCACTGAGCGAGGCAAGCTCTTTGGCAGCCTCTGTTATTTTGAGATTGAGTTCATCCCTTTCCGCAGTAAGCTTCTCTATAGCGGCCTGATACTCTGATACCTCTTTATCCCTCTCTTGTCTTAGTACTGAAATAACCTCGTCTTTTAATGACAGTTCATCAAGATATTCATTTTCATGTCTCTCCAGTTTCCCCTTTGTCTCCTTAATGCTTGTTTCGAGTTCAGTCTTCTCAGAAGTTAATTTCTCTATTTCCTGTGTAAGCCTCTTTATATCAGAATCATAGCCGCCCTTCAGGTCTTCTATCTCCCGGTCTTTCAATTGCATAGTTTTTTCAAGATTTATTCTTTCGCTATTAACCCTGTCTTTTTCTTTTTCACCTTCTTCTAATAATAAGTTTAGTGCTGACATTTCCTTTTTCAGGGATCTGTTTTCGTTTATCTTCTCATCGATTTTTATAGTAAGATCTGTTATTACTTCTTTAAGTTCCTCGATTTTATCGCTATATACAGAATTCTTCCCCTTAAGCAAAATCACTTCTTTGTCAGCCTCTGCCAATTTGAGATTGAGTTCATCCTTTTCCGCAACGAGCTTTTCATTTGCCTCCACCCCCTTGTATCTCGACTCAATTTCCTTCAGTCTCTCAATGGCTGCTTGTGCCTCCTGAAGTTGATTCTCTTTCCTCTCAACTGCATATCGCAGTTCTTCAATTGCATTGTCCCTTTCAAAAACATCCTCAATAAGGTCCTCTTTTTCCTTGAACAGTCGCTTCCTCTCACTGATTATCTTCTCAATCTCCTCTTTATGCTCTGATATCTCCATATTCCTCAATATGTCAAAGTCTGCAAATTTGTCATGTAGCTCTTTCTTTTCTTCAAAGGCCTTGTTTAACGCATGTATGAGCCTATCCTTTTCCTTTGCGGCTATTGCTAATTGTGTATTCTTCTCTTCTACCGCCTTCTCAAGTCGTGATATCTCTTTCATGGCATTTAAAACCTTTTTCCTGAGATCTTCAATATTTAACTGTCCAGCGCTATGGTCATCCCCGGATTGGTCTTGAGACTGGAGTTTATTTATTACGGAATCAGTATCCATATCTCCAGATTCTCTATCATTCATGTCCTGATGCCTCCTCTGATAGCTTCCCCATTCCTTCTTTAGCCCTTTGATTCGATGGCGATATTCTCAGAGCTGTTTCAAAGTTACTCTTTGCCCTTCCTGAAAAGCCCAGCTTGAGATAGATATGCCCTGCCTCTGCTAAATAATCAGAATTTGAAGGCTCAATCTTGAGGGCCCTCTGGATTGCCCTTTCTGCCTCTTTGAATCTACCGAGCCTGTTAAGGGCTAATCCATAATAGTAATGATATTTTGACATGGAATTATGAAGATAGGCTGCCTGGCCAAAAAGCTCCATAGCTTGTGCAGAGTTATACTTCGCAAACTCAATTTTGCCCTCCTCAAACTTTTCCTGTGCAAGCTCTTCATTGGAGATTGTTGGTGCAGGCTTATGGGAAAGCTGCTTGTCATACCGGCTTCTCTTTTCATGGTGAGAAAGTGTCGTGTATGCCTCTGTTATATACGCAAAGATGTCACTCAGTTTACCTTTCAAGGTATCTGATGAAAGATAAAAATGCCTGTCAGGGTGAAATCTCTTTGCTGCATCATAATAGGCATTCTTTATCTCAGCAGTTGTTGCGTATTGTTTAACGCCAAGCACACCATAGTATCCGAGGTCTTTATATTTGCTATACATTTCCTCTATCATATTGACCACCTCTGTATCCATCTTTACCTCTGATTCTTCAATAATCTCTTCAACAGAGATTTCATCTAAAATCTCCTCTCTCTTCAGCTCGATTATCCCTGTGCTTAAAAGCGCATAGATAGTCTTAAACGCCTCAAAATTATCAAGGTGTGACATGGAGATAATATTATCCATTGCAGTCTTGCCATCTACATAAGAGAGTATTGTTTTGCCTTCTTTATCTAATACTATGTCCTGAAAGAGTTTTAACGGGTCTGATGAAAAGCAAGGGATAACATTCATAGATGGCAAACAACAACTCAGATGGCTAATACTCTTAAGCCTCTTTATCCCCCGATATATAAGATTTGCCGCACTTAACTTCAGTGTGATTGTTTCATCAGTGGGAAGCGGCCCTTCCTTGAATTCAAAACTTCCATGTTCCAGAGCAAATAGGCTTATAATTATCTCCTCTACCTGATGCGTCACTGCCCAGATAAGTTCCTGTGGTTTAAGATGGCCAAGCCTGACAAGCACCGTGCCCTGCCTCTGCTTAGTACTCTTCATCTCTTCAACAGATTGGTCATATTGCTCGCTCGTAATTTTCCCTTCCTTAAGCAGGATATCTCCAAGGCGGTCTTCATCCTGATTTGAGGCAGCAAAAATCATATCGCCATTTTTGATGTAAATCTTTTTAAGGATTGTGCCGCTTCCGACCTCAATTATGCCTGTCTTATTACCCCTTTGAAGACCTGTGATGGCATCTGCAAACTCGTAATGCCCTACATTGCCTCTTAAATCCCCGATATTCCTGATCCCTATTCTGAGGCCAGACTTTAACCTCTTTGCCCAGATGATCTTCCCCCTGGTCTTCATATCAAGGTCTGTAACATTAAGGTCAACAACATCTCCCTCTTTAATAGGCGGGGTATCCTCAACTATGGCTCCAATCCCCTCGAGGGAATAATCGGCGATTTCTGCCTGAAAGGATTTTCCTTTTATCAGAAGTCTAAACTCGGAGCGTTTTTTGTACCTTCTAAAACGTCTTTTTTCTTCTTTGCCCATTATCACCTAACATAACATATAAGGCAAAATTTGCCTCTTAAACATAAAATAGCACAGTTTATTCCCTCCGGCAATATCGAAAGGGGGAACGCAAACAAAACACACAGACAAAACCTCAGCAATTATTATATAATTTCAGAATGAAATGCAGGGTATGTAAAAGCACCTTAAAATTACATGTCGGCTGAAGGGCAGTTAATCTGCGCTGCATGGAATGCGGCAGAATTTTCGCTCTTAAAGAATATATTGATGAGATAGACGAAGAGACATGGAAGCAGATATCATCGCGCCCGTGTGATAGAGCTTAGGATAAATTATCAAAATTAAATAGGAGAATATGGTATTTGAGCGGTTTTTTTGCCCGCAATTCCTATAGTAAAAAATTAGATAATAAAAGCGAGGCAAAACCTCGGAGGTCGCCAAGGCGACCGAGAATGAGCGAAAATGCTATATTCTCCTATTTTAAAAAGTTAATATGACATCAGCAGAAATTCTTTCACGAGATGCATTTTTGCTCGGTATTGAGCTCAGGCTTTTCTGGCTCGTTGCGCTGCTTTATGCTATAAGTTTTTTAATCGGAATCTCCTACATCCTTTCATCAAAGCAAACTACTGGAAAGACTTTAACAGCAAGCCTGTGGCTCACTGCAATTCTGCATACCATTTTAATAATATTCAGGACTATCGAGGGACAGAGGCCTCCGTTTCAGACCTTGTATGAGACATTATCGTGGTTTGCGTGGTCAGCAAACATTACCTACCTTTTTGTGCACTCAAGATGGAAAGATATACATTTCCCGGGAATCTCTGTTGCTGGCATTGCAATGGGCGCATGTCTTTACAGCCTTTTAACAAGGAGTCCTGAGATAATACCTTTGCCGCCTGCACTCCAGAGCCCATGGTATGAGGCCCATGTTATTGTTGCATTCCTTGCCTATGCTGTTTTTGTCGTGAGCTTTGCAATAGAGCTTACACACTTGATATTTGAAAAGTTATTCAAACATAGTGCACCGTCATTCGGTTTCCCTCTTGAGGGATTTCACAGATATGCGCACAGACTTGTGCTTTTTGGATTCCCATTGCTCGCATTCGCAATATTCTCAGGAGCTGCATGGGCGAATGATGCATGGGGAAGATACTGGTCATGGGATCCCAAGGAAACATGGTCATTGATTACATGGACGGTATATGCAATCTATCTTCACAGCAGGGCCATAGCAAGATGGAGAGGAAACGCCGCATCATTCCTGAACATCCTTGGATTTGTTTGTATGATAATGACATTTCTCGGTGTAAACTGGCTTGCAAAACTCCTGAATATCCCGAGCTTGCACACGTATGCTGTTTAAAAAAATTTATAGCACATTTTCATCCTTAAAAACATCAGTATGGATACTCACTGCCATGTGTATTTTCTATGTGCTTGGCACAATATTCCCTCAGGGCAGAGAGATCGAAGACTATGTCAGGGCAGGCGGTAAATATGTCCTAATTGTGAAGACATTCAGCCTTCTTCAGATATTTACATCACCTCTATTCTTAATCCTGAGCGCAATCCTTTCTATAAACCTTCTTATATGCATCTATGACAGGTTCAAGACAATGAGATTAAAATCCAGGTCTCTGCCATTGGAATCGATTATAAATAACCCAGGTCTTATTGAAATAGGCAAAGAAGAAAACAGTAATATTGTTCTTGAACGTTTGAAGGATATGAGATTTAGACAAATTGAAAAAGGAGGTGGGTATTATGCCTTTGGAAAAGGACTGCCTTACTGGTGGCTCTCATGGATATACCACTTAGGGATAGTTGTAGCAATAATAGGATTTTTGCTTACTGCATTAATGGCATTCGAAAATGAGATTACACTTTATAAAGACAAATTAGAAAAGATTTCGCTTTACAGCCCTGACACAAGGCTTAATAAATATCTGAAAAAACTTGGCATTAATGTGTCAAAAGAAGATAAGTCCAAAGAATACTCTCTGACCCTTAAGGATTTCAAAACCGAATATTATCAGTCCCTGAAATTTGATTACCCGAAAGAAAAACTCTCAAGGCTTGCAATAGGCATTGGCTGGAAACCAATAGAGTCTGCAAAAGAAGGCGGGTTTTCCCCAAAGATGTGGAAAACCATTGTTGAACTAAAAACGCCTGACAACAAAATAAAAGAGGCGCCTCTGTGGGTCAATCATCCGTTCAGATATAAGGGTCTGACATTGTATCAGATGGGTTTTGAGCAGAAAATGAATATGGTTATCGGTAGCAAGATTATAGAGATAAAGTCAATGGAGCAGTTTGAGATTCCGGGTATAAAAGGAAAATTCATCACATCTCCGATAAAGACGGGCATGGTGTTTAAGAAAGACAGCACAGAGGATAATATAAAACCATTTTTTACCCTCTCATACATCCCTGAAAAGGGGGCAAAAGAAAAACTTGGAGAAATATATCTTGATAAACCGGAACGCATTAAAGGCATATCAGTAGTTTTCAAAGATTTAAAAGAAGGAAGCGGACTGAGTTACAGGGTTGACCCCGGAGTTCCGCTAATAGGAATATCCACGTTGCTTGTCTTCCTCGGCCTTTTTTTCAGGTGCTTTGGTTATTGGTACAGGGTCTATATTATAATAAAGGAAGGCAGATTGTTTACCCTTATAAGCACGAGGGGATTATTTGCAAACAAGGATAGGGTTTTAAGGAACTTAGCCCGATTGTCCTGATTTCGGCTAAATTCTGAGGAGATGTGTTATGAAGAAAATTTTAATACCTTTGATAGTCATCATATTTTCTTTGTCCTGTGCAGAGCTAAAACCAAAAGCGCCTGAAAGCAAAGCTCCTGAAATCAAAGCTGCCGGGACTAAAGTTCATGAGTGTAATATGTGCCACTTGCCTCATAAAAGAGAGGGTAAAATACTTTTAACCAAACCATTATCTGAACTCTGCATCTCATGCCACCCGGATAGAGTGGGCAGCAGTGAACATAAAACTGGCATTAAGCCTTCGATGCCTGTAACTGAACTTCCTCTGGATGCAGATGGCAAAATGACTTGCATCACATGTCATGACCCTCATGCTGAAAAGGGTTATGAAAATCTCTTAAGAGCGCCTTCTTTTAATGAGATCTGCATGAAATGCCATAAAGGATATTAAGATAAGTATCAGAGATTCATAGTATCATAGTGTCAAGGTTCAAAATCTTTGATGCTTTTCGCCTAAGGCGAATCGCCGAGGAGATGACACTATGAAGCTTTTTATGAGGGCGGTTAGCTCAGATGGGAGAGCGCCACGTTCGCAACGTGGAAGTCGGGGGTTCGAATCCCCTACCGTCCACTTACTTTTTTTAATGAAATCAAGGGTTGATACCCCCTAAAAACCGCCAGTAAACCGTCAGTAAACTATATTCCTTCGTCCTGAAGTCAGCACCTTTTAGATGAGCAGAACTACTGAAGACTCCAAGCGGAAATAAACAGTGTTGGACACTTTTCCCATAAAATGCCAGCTTGGTTTTTAGTCCTTATTACCACAAAATGCCAATCGTCTCATTTATTGCCATTGATTTTAATGATTTTTTATTTTCTCTTTTTGCCGAAATATGCTATATTGCCACTGTAAAAGCAGAAACTACCTTCGAGGTAGATTATATGTTGTGTGAGTAATATATAAAACCTCAATAAATACAAAATAAGCGAGGGAACCATGACTATAAGTGATTGGATCAAAATTGCAAGTACAGTTATAATAGTGGTTAATTCGTGGTTAATCGCAATCATATTGCTCCCTGCTACCCATCCTATTAAAATAAGGCTAAATGCCTTTAATAAAGGTTTTTTAAAAACACGTTGGCGATACCTTTCAATTATATTTGTCATCATCTTAATATCATCTTTAGTTGTCGAATTGCTGAAATCTACTCCGCTAACTCGGTTGTCTGTGTTTTTCATATCGCTCCTTGTTACATCAATTATTGTTCAATCGTTATTAATCTATGTTTTAACCATAAAGCAAAAATTAGAACAACAAATAGATGATACGAAGAATGAGGCAAGAAGGATTGCTTTCTTCTTATCATCATAATGTTGAAATATGAAGGCCACACAACAAAAGCATCGAGGCGACAGGGCATAAACTGTCGGTTTTTTCTTATTTATCATATTTGCCCTGCCCCTCATGCTTGGCGTTATGTTTTGAATTATGAATAGCGACCAAACCGGAATATTGAAAATCCACAGGATACCCAATTTTGTTGGAAGGATTCGGTCATATTCGATTTTGGTCGATGGTACAAGGGTAAATTCTATAAAGGACGGCGAGACGGCTGAAATTCGACTCCTCCCCGGACATCACAACATCATAGTAAAACTCGACTGGACGAAAAGCAACAGCATCAACGTCAACATAGAACCGGGTCAGATAAAAAGACTGCACATAGGTCGGGAACAAATTAAAGGGTTGAAATTAGTTGCCCTAAAAGGCTTTTATATTCTGCTAATCCTTATAGGGGCGATAACGGGCATTGGGGCATTTATTGGTGTTGGTGTAGCGATGCTCGTGATTCATCGCACTGGAAAACTGAAATTATTTTAAACATAACCCTTATAATGCCTCCATTAGCAAGAGAAAAACGACATTAATTGAAATTAAAATAGAATCAAACAAATCAAGCGGACTCGGGATAAGCCAGTCACATTTCTCATTCCCATCTAATAGTCTCTGCTTCAAATTGCTATCGTTATGTGTATAATACATATTAAGGAGTTAAAGGGTTGCGTTATTATTTCGATTGGGATCAAAATAAGGCAAAAGCAAATCGAAAAAAACATGGGATTGCTTTTGA
>JAKALU010000097.1 GCA_021824065.1 Nitrospirota bacterium | reverse complement strand
CGATCTTGGTGGAGGTTATTACGGGACAGGCGGCAGCGGATATGGCGGGGGTAGTGACTTTGGAGGTGGAAGTGATTTTAGCGGAGGAGGCGGTGATTTCGGAGGAGGCGGCGCCTCAGGAGACTGGTAATGAAAATTGTAAAGGCAGATAAATTTTTTACTGAAGAAGAAAGAAAACACATAAAAGAAACAACTAAGAATGTTGAATCCGGAACAATCGGAGAATTGGCTGTCATGGTGGTTGACAGCAGCGACCGATACATTGAGGCAGAGATAATCGGAGGGGTTCTTCTCGGGAGCCTTTTATCGCTAATAGCAACTATCTCGTATTTTCATTCATCAATATGGGCATACATCCCGCTTAGCTTTATATTCTTTTTCCTTTCGCGGTTTATATTCAAGAAAGTGCCGGTATTAAAGACTGTATTCATAGGCATCAAAAGGAAAGAAGATACAGTGAAACAGAGGGCTGTGAGGGCATTCTATGAAAAAGGGCTTTATAAGACTAAGAAGAATACCGGTGTTTTGTTTTTCCTTTCCCTGCTTGAAAGGAAAGTCTGGGTTCTTGCTGACAAAGGCATTTATGAAAAGATTGAGCAGGAGACCCTTAATAAATTAGCAAAGAATGTTTCTCAGGGTATAAGAGACGGCCGTGCCTGTGACGCATTATGTGAGGCTATGAAAGAGGCAGGGGGTTTGCTTGCCGGACATTTCCCGGTAACTCCTGGAGATATCGACGAACTTTCCGATGATGTTATGACAGAGTAAAAAAATTATAGTTCAACGATATCGCCTTTCTCAGGGACGTGTGTCGTAAATCCGAACTTCTCCTTTACAAGTCCGCTAAATGTTTCTGCTACCTCCTTTTCACCGTGCACTATGAATACTTCGGGCATACCTCTGAATCTTGATAACCATTCGATAAGCCCTGTTTGGTCTGCATGGGCAGAGAATCCATTTATTGTATAAACAGAGGATTTAACCGCTATCTCCTCTCCAAGTATACGAACAGTCTTTATGCCATCCACGATTCTCCTTCCGAGCGTTCCTTTTGCCTGAAACCCAACGAATATAACACTGCACTCAGGTCTCCATAGATTATGTTTCAGATGATGCCTTATCCTCCCGCCTTCGCACATGCCGCTTCCAGCAATTACAACAATCCCCGACCTTATCCCGTTTAATGCCATTGATTCCTCAACACTCTGGACAAAATGTAACCTGATGGAATTATCTGTACTTTGTGTTGAGAAGAATCGCTTCGCTTCATCGTCAAAACACTCAGGGTGTGCAAGATACACCTTGGTTGCGTCTTCTGCAAGCGGACTGTCGAGATAAACATCGATTCTATACAGTCTTCCCTCCCTGACAAGTTTATTCATGATATAAAGTAAATCCTGGGTTCTTCCAACTGCAAATGCCGGTATATATACATTGCCGCCTTTCTTAAATGTTATCTTTATAGCATCTACCAATTCATCTATGCTGTCTTTTAATGGTTTGTGCATCCTGTTTCCATATGTTGATTCCATCACTACAAAATCTGCTTCCTGAGGTGTAAAGGGGTCTCTGATTATGGGGTTGCCCTCCTTTCCTATATCGCCGGAAAATACTATCTTCTTTTCCCTGTCACTGTCCTGAAACCATAATTCGAGAGTTGCTGACCCGAGTATATGACCTGCATCGAGAAACCTGTACTTAATGCCATTTCCAAGACGGAACACCTTATCGTATGGACTTACATCAAAAAACGGGATCATATTCCTGACATCATCTCCGGTATAAAGGGGCGAAACAGGCGGCTTCCCGGCTCTTGCGGCCTTTCTCGACTGCCATTCTGCGTCATTCTGCTGTATGTTTGCGGAGTCATAAAGCATTGGTTCGAGCAAATCCCGTGTTGCAGATGTTGTGATAATCCTGCCTCTGAAACCTTCTCTGGCAATTTTAGGCAGCAGTCCGGAGTGGTCTAAGTGCGCATGTGTAATGAAGATGTAATTAATTTCTTTCGGGTCAAATTCGAATTCCGCACTATTTGCCTCATGATTTCCTTCACCCTGAAACATCCCGCACTCAACAAGGATCCTGAGTTTGTTGATCTCGATATAGAAGCATGAGCCTGTAACTGTCCTTGCTCCCCCAAGAAATTTGAGCTTCAAATAGTCACTCCGTCAATCTTTTTTAATTCTGTCTACATCGAACGGGATAAGGACTATCTCTATCCTCCGGTTTTTTGCCTTCCCCTCTTCTGTGTCGTTTGACTCAACAGGTCTGTACTCTGAATAACCAGCTGCACTAAGGAATCCCGGGTCAATGCCTTTTTCCTGCAGGTATCTTACAACATTTGTTGCCCTTGCAGTTGAGAGTTCCCAGTTGGTTGGAAATCTTTTGATAATCCTTGGTCCTATAGGAACATTATCTGTGTGTCCTTCTATCCTTATCTGCTTGTCAGAAACTTTTTTCAGTATCTCAGCGACCCTTTCAAGCACCTTTTTGCCCTCCTTCTTTATCTCTGAACTCCCTGAGTCGAACAATATCTTCTCCACCATACTCAAGGAGAGCTTATCCCTGAGTTGGGTAACTGCTATCTCACCCTTTTTTATCTCCTCATTTAATTCTGTAACAAGATTATCATAAGTCTTTCTAAGTTCTGCTATTGCCTTTTCTTTTTCCTCTATCGCCTTTGATCTTTCTTGAGAAAGTCCTGCTATCTCTGTCTTCAATTCTGATATCTGCATATCTTTTGATCTCAATTCATCTTCGAGTTCCTTTATCTTGAGTTCCTTTTCGGACAGCCTTGCCCTGAGTTCAGTGATACTCTTTGTCAGCTCATCCTTTTTGGCATCAAGCAGGCGCCTTAGATTTGTGTTTTCCTCAGAGAGCGCATTTTTCTTCTTTGTGAGTTCTTCATGTCTTCTTGCAAGTTCTTCATGCTCCTTCTTGAGTTTCGAAAGTTCTGATTCAAGATTTGCCTTTTCTGTTTCTCTTGCCTTGAGTTTCCCCTCAAGGGTTGAGACATCTTTTTTGAGATTATCGATATCATCAAGCCTTGCCTTATATTCCTTTGACGACACACATCCTGCAAATAGTAAAATTCCAAAGATAATTAATAGTATTTTTTTAAGCTTCATAATTACGCCTCCTGAGAATATCCGGTTTTAAATTAATTATATGTGGTATTTCTAAATAACGCCTTCTTCGCTTAGATTAAAGCTTTGCGCCGCGCAGCCTGAGCGCATTCGTTATTACTGAAACAGAGCTGAAGCTCATCGCGGCAGCAGCAAATATAGGGCTGAGCAGAATGCCGAAGAATGGATAAAGTATACCTGCCGCAACAGGGACACCCATTGAGTTATATATAAATGCCCAGAAAAGATTCTGTTTGATATTTCTCATCGTTGCTCTGCTCAAGCGCCTTGCCCTGACTATGCCTCTGAGGTCTCCTTTTACCAATGTAACGCCAGCACTCTCCATGGCAACGTCTGTGCCTGTGCCCATTGCGATACCAACATGAGCCTGCGCTAATGCAGGCGCATCATTTATTCCATCTCCTGCCATTGCAACTATTCTTCCTTCATTCTGCAATTTTTTGACAATAGCTGCCTTCTGGTCAGGCAATACCTCTGCAACTACATCGTCAAGCGTAAGTTTTTTTGAAACTGCCTCTGCTGTTGTGCGGTTATCTCCTGTGAGCATTACAATCCTGATATTCTCCTTATGGAGAGCGCTTATAGCCTCAGGCGTTGTTTCCTTTATAGGGTCGGCAACGCATAAAATTCCGGCTGCTTTTCCGTCTACTGAAACAAACATTACTGTCTGACCCTCTTTGCGCATAGTTTCAGCCTCCTGAGACAGATTACCCGGGTCAATACCAAGGTCATCAAGAAGTTTTTTGTTGCCCAGCGCAATATTATGTCCTTCAATCCTGCCCGTTACTCCCTTGCCTGTCACTGACTCAAAGCCGTCAACATCAGTAAGGCTGATGCCCTTTTCTTCAGCTCCTTTTACGATTGCGGATGCAAGCGGATGCTCGCTTCCACGCTCAATACTTGCTCCAAAATGGAGCACGGATTTTTCATCAAATCCATTTGCAGGAATTACATTTATGAGCCTTGGTTTGCCTATGGTAAGCGTTCCTGTCTTATCCACTACAATGGTATCTATCTTTTTCATTATTTCTATTGCCTCTGCATTTTTGAAAAGCACGCCTGCCATTGCGCCCTTCCCCATTGCAACCATTATGGACATGGGTGTTGCAAGGCCGAGGGCGCACGGGCATGCAATGATTAGGACTGCAACTGCATTGATTATTGCGTATGCCATTCTTGGCTCGGGTCCCAGCCATGCCCATAAAATAAAAGTAAGGGCTGCCACAGCAACAACTATCTGGACAAAATATGCTGCAACAATGTCTGCGAGTTTCTGGATAGGCGCACGGCTTCTCTGCGCCTCTGCAACCATATGAATAATCTGTGACAGAAGGGTATCTGCCCCGACTTTCTCGGCCTTCATTACAATCATGCCGGTTCCATTGACAGTAGCTCCGATAACACGGTCTCCTTTTTGCTTCTGAACAGGAATAGGCTCTCCTGTAACCATTGATTCATCAACCGAACTTAAACCGTCAATAACTATGCCGTCCACAGGTATCTTCTCACCCGGACGCACACGAAGGATATCATCCTTATTCACATGCTCAAGAGGAATGTCTTCTTCTGCACCGTCTTTTATGCGTTTTGCAGTCTTTGGAGCAAGGCCAAGGAGCATTTTAATGGCTGCGCCTGTCTTGCTTCGCGCCTTTAGTTCAAGAACCTGCCCCAGAAGCACGAGGGTCACAATGACTGCCGCTGCCTCAAAATAAATTCCAACCTCTCCTCCCTCTTTTCTGAACGAAGCAGGAAATATTCCAGGCAGGAGAACAGCAACAACACTGTAAACATAGGCTACTCCCACGCCAAGCCCTATCAATGTAAACATATTAAGGTTGCGGGTTATAAGAGACCGCCAGCCGCGAACAAAAAATGGCCATCCTGCCCATAAGACAACGGGTGTCCCAAGGATGAGTTCAATCCATTTCATTGTTTCATGGGAGATTAGACTTTCAAGGGAAAGACCTGGAATATAATCCCGCATTGCGATAAGAACCAATGGAATTGTAAGAACTACCCCTGCCCAGAACCGTCTTGTCATATCAATGAGTTCAGGATTTTCCTCCTCTACTGAGACGGTCTTCGGCTCAAGGGCCATTCCGCATTTTGGGCAATTTCCCGGAGAATCGCTGACAACTTCAGGATGCATCGGGCATGTCCATTCTGTTTTGGTCAGGCTTAATGCAGGAATGAGAGGCTCAAGCGCCATGCCGCAGATAGGACAAGAACCGGGTTTATCCTGAACAATCTCAGGGTCCATCGGGCATGTATATTTTGTTCCTTTCGGCGCCTGTACGGATGTGCTGACTGCTTCTTTTGCTTTTTCTCCGACATACGCCTCAGGGTCTGCATCAAATTTTTTCTTACAATGAAGAGCGCAAAAATAGTAAGTCACGCCTTTGTATATGGATGAACCCGCAGCGGCCTTCGGGTCTATAACCATTTTGCAGACGGGATCAGTGACTTTATCGGTTCCTTTTACCATCGGCATCATCAACGAAAGAGATGGAACTTCCTTCTTGCCGATAAACGCTTCCGGATTTTTATCAAAGTTCTCTTTGCAGGGCTTAGAGCAGAAATAATATGTAGTTCCCCTGTATTCCGATGTACCTGCAGCATCCTTATCTTCTATAGTCATCTTACAGACCGGGTCAATAACCTTCATTACCTCTCCCCATTTTTCTTAACAGATGCCCTTCCATGTGCCTCTGACCAATAGCCCTTAAAGGACTGTTCGTTATAAGCCTTTCTATAAGATTAAGTTTCAATGTTTGTGTTGTTCGCTTTTGGGTATTTCCTCTTTTGCTGGAGCTTCTTTCTTAGGCTCTTCTGCAATTGGTGCCATCATTTCTTTCATCATCATGCTGCGCATATCAGACATCATCCTCTCCATCTTAGCGCTCATCTTATCCATCTCCAGCATCATCTCTTTCCTCTCAACAGGGTTAGCTCCTCTCATCATCTTCCGCTGCATCTTTATCATATCCACCATTATCTGCATCATATCTTTAATCATCATGGTATGCCCCATCATCATCTGCTGGCACATCGGCATCATCTGCATCATCGTCATCTGCTGTCCTTCACCCGTCATCATGCATGGCGGTTTCATTTCACCTTTCTGCTCACCCGTCATACCCATCTGCGCATGCGCTGAAACACTGAAAACAAACAAAATCAATAAAACAAGAATTAATCTTTTCATTTTTCTCCTCCATATAGATCATAGACCTTAACAAGAGCTAAGACATTTACACAATAATCCCTTTGCCTTTTATAGCTTCTTAATATATTACACTATTACAGCCACCTCCTTTCTATTTTTGAGTTTCTATTATCCTGCCTTTTCCTTTGTCCTTATCTTTATCATGTGGTCAATCGGATACACAGCAATAATTCCATCACCGGCAAGCCCTGTATGCGCATTCTCCATGATCACGTTGGTAACTTCTTCTGCTTTTTCATCAGGTACAATAATCTCAATCCTGCTGTGAATGGTATACGGTTTGAATAACTGAACCTGTTCCCCTACCCCTTTAATCTGCGAAATGGTCATACTTTTAATACCCGCATCTTCAAGAGATTTTACAATGCCTTCAAGACAGGTTGTCCTTACAATGGCTGTCACTATTTTCATAATCTTCCCTCTCAAATCTTTATGAGGTCATCTCTTATCTTTTCAAACTCCTCTTTAGTTATCTCTCCCTTTGCATATCTTTTTTTAAGAATATCAAGGGCGGTGTCTCCCTTTTCCTCTCTCCTTGTGCCTCCTGCAATTGACTTAACGAGATAAACAATACCTAAGATAACCAGCACCCAGAAAAAGACCATAAACAGCCATCCAAAACCCATTCCCCATCCCCATCCATAATCCCAATGCATATATATTCTCCTTTTTAAGTATTCTCTAATGCCTTTTTTACTCGATCAATTTATACCCTAACTTCTCCATGCTGTCCCGTGTGATTCTGGAGAGTTCTTCTTCGGTTATCTTTGAACCATCAAAGACAACAGCAATCTTTCCTTCTTCGACATCAATGGATTCGACTCCTTCCATGTGCCCTATAAATCTTCTCAATGCCAGAGAACATTCATCACAAAAATTCTTTCCTACATTAAACGAAACCTTTTCCATTATGTTTTACCTCCCGGTTTTTGTATAAACATCGGTGTCTTTTCCATATATTCCCTATACCCATTTCTATGCAATATAATCATCTCACTTTTCCCCCTTTATGACAAGCGGTAGTACACATAAATAAGCATAGGGAGCATCAGGGCTGTTACGATCGTGAGCCATTGAATAAGCATGTCTATCAGCGGTTACTCCACTTCTTCATGTATATATCTTTTCATAAAATTTTGAAGAAATTATGAATATTTCTTACTGAAATTTGTGATAAAGTATATCCATGGCAAAAGGTTGCGTACACATATACACAGGTGAAGGTAAAGGCAAGACAACTGCTGCCATAGGCCTTGCAATAAGGGCTAAGAGCAGAGGATTAAACATCCTGTTTGCACAGTTCATGAAAGGCAGGACAAGCAGCGGCGAGATTAGAGTCCTAAAAAATATCTCTGTAACAACGAAAAATTTCCCCAAGATACGCTCTCCTTATTTCTATCCTGACATAGATAAAAAACAGCTTAAAAAGGATGTAAGTAAAGCACTTTCGTACATAAAAAAGATTATGAAAGAGAACAGATTTGATATGATCATACTGGATGAATTCAACTGCCTCCTTTTAGAAGGTCTCTTAACAGATAATGAAGCAATCGATTTGATCTCGTATAAGCCAGAAGAACTCGAACTCGTTCTCACAGGGAGGGGAGCTACAAAGAGACTCATCAAGACTGCTGATTATGTCACTGAGATGAAGATGATAAAACATCCTTTTTCCAGAGGTATCAGGGCAAGAAAGAGCATCGAGTATTGACCCGGATAATGCATCTTTCGGGTTAAATTAACCCTCTATTACTCATCGCCTTCCATACGTGATAAGCCCTCTGAATCACGGTGATGTGTGTAAGTATCAGCATTATCCATAATACAGGCGCTACCCAGCCTGTGATTGCAGCAAATGCCAGCAATACAACCCTTTCCGGCCTTTCCATTATGCCCGTGTTACATGATTCTCCAAGACCTTCCGCCCTTGCCCTTGCATAGCTGATTAAAAAGGCGCCCACTAATGTGCCGAGACTGAGAAAGGCACCTGTATGATTGCCTTTAGCTGCAAGATACCAGGCAATGGAAAGGAAGAGGAACGCATCAGAATATCTGTCGAGCAGGGAATCGAGGAAAGCCCCGAATCTCGTGGCCCTATTGTTGACCCTCGCCACAATGCCATCGAGCATATCAAATAAACCACCTAAAAGAATGATTAAACCACCGAGTCTTAAGTTATAAGGGATAACAAATGCAGCGATAACTGTTATGGCAAAACCTATTACTGTAAGTATATTAGGGTGAATCCGGACTTTCTTTAAGAATGGAGTGAGCGGTCTATCTAAAAAATGGCCGAGCTTTGCACTTAGCATCTACCTCTCTCTTGTCCCTCGTATAAACTCTTCAACCATATCCCGTGCTTCTTCATCAGTGAACTGCTTCATAGGATGTTTCATAAAATATGCAGATGGGGATATTAGAACACCACCTATTTTTCTGTCACGTGCAAGTTTGCAGCACCTTATCGCATCTATGACAACACCGGCGCTGTTTGGAGAGTCTTCGACAGAGAGTCTGAGCTCAAAGTTTACAGGGACATTGCCGAAACCCCTTCCCTCCATTCGCAAAAAACACACCTTGTTGTCTTTAAGCCAGGGGATATAATCTGAAGGGCCGATATGGATGTTTTCGTCATCCAGAGGGTTATTAAGCTGTGATTGTACTGCCTCTGTCTTTGAAATTTTTTTGGACTTGAGCCTTGTCTGGTTTAACATGTTCAGGAAATCCGTATTGCCTCCAACATTTAACTGATATGTGTTGTCTATCTTAACCCCCCTATCTATAAATAATTTCGTTAATGTCCGGTGAATTATTGTTGCGCCTATCTGGCTCTTTACATCATCACCTATCACGGGGATATTCTTATCTTCAAAGCGCAATGCCCATGATTTATCGGATGCTATAAAAACAGGCACGCAGTTAATTAAGCTGATGCCGGCTCTCAGGCATGCCTCTGCGTAAAAAGCAGTGGCCTTTTCAGAACCAACAGGCAGATAACTTAAGAGTATCTCTGCCCCGCTTTGCTTTAACACCTTTGAAACGTCACATGGTTTTTTGTCGGCGACAATAAATCTGCGGTCTTCAGGATAATCTTTCATGTGTTGCGATACGCCATCCAATACCTCACCCATCCTGACAGTAACCGGGTAATCAGGCAGGTTTTTGTTGAATGCCTTTGTGCAATTTGGTTTTGCAAAAACCGCTTCTTTAAGCGGCCTGCCCACTTTTCTCCTGTCGATATCAAATGCAGCAACTATAGTTATGTCGCCCGGCCTATATCCACCCAGTTCATAATGCATCAACCCGAGTGCCCTGTCTGGATGTCTGTTGCCAAGTCTTTTATAATATTCGATTCCCTGAATCAGCGAGCTTGCACAGTTTCCTATTCCAGCAATTGCAATGCGTATCTTTCCCATCATTCCCTTTCAAGAACCTCCCTCTGTTTCACTATGTTCTGGTTTTTATATTTCTCCTGTAAAGCAATACAATAAGGTCTTCAAGCCTTATATTGAACTCTTTAAGGAGAGCATCCATTGATTCTTCGCAGTATGCAACGAATTTTTTCCATATCCTCTGAACAGTATCCTTATCAATCTCTGCTGCAGCAGCTGCCTCCCTGAAACTTTTGCCTTCGAGAAGATAGAGTATAACCTCTCTGATCTTGCTCTCCTCAGTGTGAAGGCCGAAAAAGAATGTGCTCCGTCTCTCTGAAAACTTGGAGTTGCACGTCCTGCACTTGAGAAGCCTGCGCCTGCCCCTTCCGTATCTGTCATAGACAATTATATTCCCGAGTCCCTTTTTCCCAAAATCACCGCATGACTCGTTAGGACAGAAAAAATCCCAGGAAGTTACAGAAATTTCCATACGGATTTTATAAACCAAACTCATTTTTATGTCAAGACAAAATTTCAATAAAGTGGGGACACAGAGCCTGTCTAAAAACTCTATAGATGAGA
>JAKALU010000096.1 GCA_021824065.1 Nitrospirota bacterium | reverse complement strand
AGGCGTATGAAACATTCAGGTTTTTATGCTGAAAACTGCTTTGAGAGAACAGATTATGACGAAAAACCATTCAATGGCATTCTGATAAAAGAGCCATCTTTCGAGATTAAGGCTGCATGTCTTACCCACCAGATACCATGTCTCGGTTTTTCTCTTAAGGAGGACCTCCACATAAATATTGATAAGGCGGCTCTCAGCAGGCTGGGGCTTCCGGTTGGCCCGTGGCTTTCAGAATTTAAAAAAGCAATCAGGGGGAATGCCTCTGAGGAAACAGAATTTAGAATCTCTAACAGAAAATTTGCAATGAAAGATCTCGCGGGGGTTGCAAAGATAACAGAAGGCCAGAAGGTATCTTATATAGTTGACACCACTATGGACGAAGAGAATATAGAAAAAATCATAGAACTTGTGAAAGATTCTGATACACTCTATTGCGAAGCGTATTTCCTTGAAGAAGACAGGGAAAGAGCGATAGAGAGATATCACCTGACTGCAAAGACTGCTGGAAGGATCGCAAGAGAGGCAGGAGCGAAAAACTTAATTGTCATACATTTTTCCCCAAAATACAGAGAACGTCCTGATGCGCCAGGAAAAGAGGCTATGATGGAATATAATAAAAGAAGTTAAAAGTGGAAAGTTAGAAGTTGAAAGTTTAATATCAAAACAATTTTCAACTTTAAACTCTTAACGTGCCGGGGTAGCTCAGTGGCAGAGCAGCTGATTCGTAATCAGCTGGTCGAGGGTTCAAGTCCCTTCCCCGGCTCTTTGAAAATAATCTATGAAAATAAAGATTAAAGAATCCGATATTCATACGCACATAAAAGCAAGAATGCTGCAGAGGGGAATTTCTTTGAAGGAGATAGAAGATACCTTGAATAAAGGTTGGAATGCTGACGATGCGATTGAAGGTACTAATGGAAGGGTATTTGTATTCCCTTATAATGCCGAATGGGAAGGAATTTTTTTTGAAGAAAAAGAGGTTACAGTGTATTATAAATACAAAGGTAAAAGTCCAATTTTATTAACTGCTAAAGCAAGGTATGGTAAACAGTTTCAAAGAAAGGAGAAAATATGAAGATTGAATATGACCCTGAGAGAGACCTTCTCTATATATATTTTGCAGAACCAGAGGTAAAAGCAGCTCAGACTGTTACTATTACACCCGGTGTTCATGCTGATTTTGATAAAGACAGCAAACTCATCGGTATCGAAGTGATAGAGGCGTCTAAGGTTATGGGGAAAAAGATTGAGTTTAAATTGCCCGAACTCACTGCTGCATAATATTTTGTGAGGAACGGTGAGCTATAAAGTTTAAAACTGTAGAATAAGTTCGTAAAGTTCGGGATGAGAATCATGAGAAAACTAAAAAGATGAGGATAGGGTAATGGTTCAACTTTCAAAAATAACCACTCTTGATTTTAAAGGGTTTTTAAAAAGGTAAAATTGAATCTGATAAAAACAAGAATCAAACCAAAAGATTATATTAGTCAAAAGGATACTGCCGAAATGAATAGCCCATTCGTAATCAGCTGGTCGAGGGTTCAAGTCCCTTCCCCGGCTCTTTGAAAATTTTAATTACATATAACATTAAAAACAATGGAGGGTTACATGCCGGATGTAAATGATGCCGTTAAATCTTTATACCAGAAATTTATGCTCAGGGATATTTTTTCCTTTATTACTCCCGGGGCGATCCTTATAACATCAGTATTGTATCTGTTCGGAAGTAATGTTTTTAATTTGCTGCACAGTTCAAAAGATATCCACTTTATGCTTTATTTGCCGATCTTAGGCGTGTTTTATGTTCTCGGAATCTTTTGCATGTCTATCGGAGCGTTCATATTCGATAATTCACCTGTGCCTGTCCATAATCGTAAACATTTTGCAGAGCATTTAATAGTCATTAACGATTTCAATAAAGCTGTAAAAGACAACAAAGAAGCGCAACTTCAGCACGAGCGATTTTCTGTGGTAAAACAAATATGCGGGAATAATGCTGTGGCATTATTCATGTCAGGGACTATTCTTTTATTAAAGTTCATCCTGAATGCAATTGAATCGAGATGGGCGTTTTCACTGTTGATTTTCTCTGCGATCTTATTCCTGATAAGTGTTGTTCTGTATTTTGCTCACAAAAGTTTTTTAGAGCAGCAGGAAATTTGGGAAGATTTATATCTCGGACAAGGTGAAAAATAGTTCGATTATGTTTTACTTCAGCCTCTAACCCTGCCATCCTTTCCCAAAACATATGTTAGTATAAATCCATGAAAGAGTTTCGCTGTTCATGCAAGGGCTGCGGGAAGACGCCTGAATTCGGCAAAACAGAGATATGGATTGAATCAGAAGGCGGCATGCTTTGCGAATCATGCTGGAGAACCGTGGTTCGTGAAGGCAGGCAAGCTCCAAAAGAAACAGGCACATCAGAACACGAGTTCTGCTGTTTCTGCGCACTCTGCAAGCGCATGCCTCCTGACCCGGAGTACAAGATCTGGATAGAGACGGATAAAGGCTGTATCTGTGAAAAGTGCTGGAGGGAAACAATCGGCGGGCTGCTTGCTGAAAAGATAGAGACTGCCCTTAGTGAGAAGAAGGAAAATGGGCCCGTTGATGTGCAGTTCGGCTGTTGCCAGTTGAACAAAAAACTGCTTATAAAAACTCTCGATGCACTCCCAACAGGCGCGTATCTGGAGATAATAGCCGAAAATTCAGATGTTATGAAAGAGATGGTTAAAAAATATGTCGAAGATAGAGGCTGCATTATTACAGGCGTAGATGACAAGAACGGGACATGCCTGATAACAATCAGGAGGCAGTAACCCTGTAGAAAATGAATCAAAATGATTCGAATCTTTTAAAAACATCTCCGATATCTTGTTCGGTTGTGAATATAGAACCCTGTTTGAATATAAAAAAAGCTCAACAGCATAATGCCCTGCCTTCGAGCCTTATAACTGTTTATTAAGTGATTTTTGACAAGTTACAAGCAGCTTAAAGTTAGAATTAGAAGTTGCAAAGCACATAATTTGCTGTTACACTTTTCACAGGAAATTAGCTTTATAAAACTTTAGTAGAGGGGGTAGAAAATGGAAGAAGGCAAAAAGGATTTAGTTGGGGGCATAATCTCAACAGCATTGAAGGTTATTACCAATCCGTGGGGTTTCTATAGAGAAATGCCAAAGACAGGCGGCTATAAGGATCCGATAATCTTTTTCGTTGCCATGATGGTTGTGGCGATGATAATAAGCGCTATAGGTACAATATTACACATTGGTATTAGTCCAATGGGTTTTGGCGTGGGTATTGGAAGTGCTATTGTAGGAATAATCATCGGACCTATTATTGGGGTCGTCTTTAGCTTTGTGGTAGCCGCAATCTTGTTTATCATATGGAAGATCATGGGTTCACAGGAAAATTATGAAACAGCATACCGTTGTGCAGCTTACAGCAGCGGGATTGTCCCTGTTACATCAATCGTTGGTTTTATCCCATACATCGGCTCTGCTGTAGGAGTCCTGTGGGGTTTTTATCTCCTTATTGTTGCATCAATAGAAGTTCATAAGATAAAGTCTTCATTAGCATGGACAGTGTGGGGGATAATTGCAGCACTTCTGGTGATACTCTCTGTTTCAGCGCAATTTGCAGCAAAGAGGTTAACAAGTGAAATGGCAGGGAAGGCGAAAGAGATGGAGAAGGCAGCCAAGGAAATGGAAGATGCAGCCAGGAAGATGCAGGAGGGCTTATCAAAGATGCCGCAGGGCGGAAAGATGACCGAAGAACAACAAAAACAGATGGAAGAATCTATGAAGAAGATGCAGGAAGAGATCATGAAACAAAAGCCCCCGAGACAGGAGAAAGAGTAACAAAATCTATACCTGTAGAGTTAATCAAGGAGATCAAAAACAAAGGGAGAAGAGTTTTTTTGTGTTGGAATATCCACAGGTTAAGTATCCTCAATGCCTGTGAAGCTATTTGCCTGCCAGGGGAATTGAAGGGCTATTTGAGGGACTGTCTTTAAACTATGGCGCAAACAATTGCAGACGACCTCTTAAAAACTTTTTTTAAGAGGAGCTTGTATATAACATTGATCCTGACCGCATGTCTTTCTGTAGTAGTGCCGTCTGTCCTTTTTCTCACCGATATACACAGATACAAAAAAGACTCAACGGACATTCTTAACAATTTCATAAAAAAAGAATTTAACTTTCAAGTTATGGAAATACTGAAAAACCCCCGGGATTATGAATACCTTCTCAAAAAGATCGAAGCATTTATGGAGTTCAGCAATCTTGTTGAGTTCAAAGTATGGGGCGCTGACGCAACAGTCATATATGCATATACAGACAGAAGTATAATAGGCAGGAGATTTCCCACAAACGAAGACCTTATCAATACCTTAAAATCAATAAAAACTACCGCAAATCTGGAAGAAGCAGTTGAAATAGAAAATATTGCCCTCAGAGGATACGGGAAGCTCCTCGAGATGTATGCCCCTATAATTGTTAATGGAGAGGTGGTCGGAGCTGTAGAGGTTTACAGAAAGGCTCCGTCTTTCAAGTTCTGGGGGGCCCATATTTTCTTTGTGGCATCTTTATCAATAACTACCATGCTTCTTCTTTATGTTCTCCTTTATGGACAGTTTAAAAAGGCTTCCGGCGAGATAATAAGGTATGACAGAAAATTAAATGATGCATATAGAACCCTTGGGCTGTCTTATTTTGATACCATCAGAAGTCTTGTAAAGGCCCTCGAATTAAGAGACATGGAGACAGAAGGACATTCTGAAAGGGTGGTTGCATTTTCAGTGTACATCGCTGAAAAACTCTCTCTATCTTTAAAAGAATTTTTTAAACAAGATGAATTCGGCAAACTCGTAATAGGCTCTTATCTGCATGATATAGGGAAGATAGGCGTGTCAGATACCATACTCCTTAAGCCCGGGAGACTAACCCCTGGGGAGCGGAAGGAAATGCAGACACATGTAATTAAAGGGTTTGAGATTGTAAAGGATGTGACTTTTCTTAAGCCTGCTACTGAGGTTATTTTATGCCATCATGAGAAGTGGGACGGGACTGGTTATCCGAGGGGATTAAAAGGCGAGGAAATCCCTGTAACAGCAAGAATCTTTGCCTTGGTTGACGTATTCGATGCACTTACCAATGAGAGACCTTATAAGAACCGAATACCTTTTGAAGAGGCTAAAAAAATTATTTTTGAAGAAAGTGGAAAGCATTTTGATTCACGCATAGTTGATATCTTTATGAAGATATCAGAAAGTGAGTTCAGTGATATTATATCTGAAATCAGGCTTAAAGGTATCCACTATATGGTCAACGCAGCAATAGAAAAACTCCTGGTCATTCCCAAATAGGCATGATAAAACATCCGTACCATTTCAAGATTTTATGAGGGTTGATGCGGTCTTTACCGCGGGGTGCTTTAATCGATATCCCTATAAGCGCTGCCCGTTGAATTTGCTAATGCCTTATGGACAATCCCGCCTTTATAGGTGTTAAGACTGCTCCTGATTACAGAATCCTCTCTGATTGCTTTTTCGATGCCTTTATTTGCAATTGTTTTGATGTAGGGAAGCGTTGCATTTGTGAGCGCAAAGGTAGAAGTCCTCGGATATGCTCCGGGCATATTGGCAACAGTGTAATGGATAATGCCCTCGACTTCATAAACAGGATTATCATGGGTGGTTGGCCTTGATGTCTCAACGCATCCGCCCTGATCCACAGATACATCTATTATCACAGCGCCTTTTCTCATAGTCTTGAGCATATCTCTGGTTATCAGTATTGGTGTCCTTCCACCAGGTACAAGGACAGCGCCGATTATAATATCAGTATCTTTTATCTCCTCTTTAATATTGTGCCCTGTGGAAGGCAATGTTTTTACCCTTCCCATAAATATTTCATCCAGCCTTTGCAGTCTCTCCAGCCCTTTGTTTATAACAACAGTATCTATCCCGAGACCGATGCAAACATGGACTGCATTTGTTCCAACAACACCAGCGCCGAGTATCAATGCCTTTGCAGGTTTTACTCCAGTTGCCCCTGTGACAAGGACACCCTCGCCCCTGTGAATCTTCTGGAGGTAGTATGCAGCCATGATAGGCGCCATTCTCCCAGCAATCTCACTCATAGGCAAAAGCAAAGGAAGGGAGCCGTCTTTCTGCAATGTTTCGTATGCAAGTCCGGTTATTTTTTTATTCAGGAGTAATTCTGTGAGTTGCCGGTTCGGTGCCAGATGGAGATATGTGAAGATTGCCTGCCCTTCTCTTATCAGACCATATTCAGAATGAAGAGGTTCTTTAACCTTGACAATCAGGTCTGCTTTCTTAAACAGGGTCTCCCGGTCAACTATATCCGCATCCGCCTCAAGATATTCATCGTCAGAAAAGTCACTGCCTTCTCCTGCACCAGCCTCTACGAGTATGGTATGCCCATCTTTTTTTAATTCTTCAACACCAGGTGGTGTGATCCCAACCCTGTATTCCTCTTTTTTTATTTCTCCTGGAACACCTATTATCATGACAGGCCTCTTCCATGAACCTTAAAAATTAAAATTTTAAAAATAGCTTTTAGTTTTAATTTTTGTATCCTGCAATCTTCATTTTATCTGCATCTTACCACAAAAGAAAAAACAAAAAAAGATTCTTAATTGATATTATAAGACATGTATCTTGAGGGGCTTTGTTTTATTACTGATAGGAAATCATGCGGCCTTACTGCTGAGGAGATGGTCTCCGTTGTTCTCAGGGCGGGAGTTAAATGGATTCAATACAGGGAAAAGGACAAATCCCGCAGAGAAATCTATGAAGAAGCGGTAAGATTAAGAAAGTTGACAAAAGAATTCAGCGCTACATTTATAATGAATGACCATTCTGATATAGCCATTGCAGTTAATGCAGACGGCGTTCATCTTGGACAGGAAGATCTCCCGATAAAGGAGGCGCGAAAAATTATCGGTAAAGGCAAGATAATAGGCATATCAACTCACAGCCTTGAACAGGCAATTAACGCTGAGGCAGGCGGCGCTGACTATGTTGGATTTGGCCCGATATTCCATACAAAAACCAAGGATGCAGGCGAGCCCAAAGGGGCTGTGATGCTAAGAGAGCTTAAGAAGCGCGTGAAAATCCCTGTTGTTGCCATCGGCGGCATAAATATTGAAAACCTCAAATCCGTGCTAAATTCAGGCGCTGACGCTGTTGCAGTTGCCTCAGCAATTCTCAGTGGCAACATCTCTGATAATATAGCCTGTTTCCTCAAAGTGCTTTACAAAAACCGCTAAAGTTGTCTAAAATTCATCCATGAAGGGCCGTAAAAAACGGAGGGTTCTGCTTAAACAGGAAGTCATAATCAATGATATCATTAGTGGGCACATTCTGGATTTAAGCGATGGAGGCATGTATATACATACCCAGGCAGAGTTCATACATGGTGCAAAACTTGACCTTAGTTTCGCTATTAATGGAAGGCATATTAAAGCAAGGGCAGCTGTCCAGCATACACAACCCGGAGTTGGTATCGGAATAAAATTTCTGAACCTCCCGCCAGACGATTTCTCTTATATTAAGAAGTTCCTGGAGTGTCAGCCAGATATAGTTATGGAAGATACAGGGGCTAAAAAGATTCTGCTTGTTGATGATAATACACAATCAAGATGTATATACAGGAACAGATTGCTCGGTGAAGGATTTAATACTGTAGAGGCATCAAATGGGAGCGAGGCACTAAAAAGACTTCGGGAAACAAAATTTGACCTTGTAGTGCTTGACATCTGGATGGAGGGGATTGACGGATTCAAGATCTTACAGCTTATGAAGGTAAATCCTGCACTAAAGGATATACCTGTTGTTATTCTTTCAGCAAGAAGCACCCCGGCTGATTTCGAAAAGGCAATAGCACTCGGTGCAAAGGACTATCTTGTAAAAATGACTACTACTCCTATAAGATTAGCTGAAAAAGTTAGAAGAATTCTGGGGGAATAAGGAAAATGGTAATGAAAAGACCAGTCGCATTATTACTTATATTTTTATTTTCTGCGCTGATTTTTTCAGGATGTCAGAAGAAAGAGGATGTAATCAAAATTGGTGTGGCTGGTCCTATGACAGGCGACCAGGCAAAGATGGGAACTGATTTTAAAAATGGTGTTGCACTTGCAGTAGAGGAGTGGAATGCAAAAGGGGGTGTGCTTGGCAAGAAAATAGTTATACTGATTGAAGATGACCAGCACGACCCTAAACAGGCTGTCTCTATTGCAAACAAGATTGTCAATTCAGGCGCAGCAGGCGTAATCGGGCATTTCAATTCCAGTTGTTCGATCCCTGCATCAGACGTATATAATCGTGGAGGTATTCCAATGATAACACCTGCCTCGACAAACCCTCAGCTTACAGAGAAGGGGCATAAAGGTGTTTTCAGGGTATGTGGAAGAGATGACCAGCAGGGTAAGGTAGGCGCTGAATTCGTTATAAATAAAGTAAAGTTGAAAAAAATAGCAGTTATACATGACAAGACAACATACGGCCAGGGGCTTGCTGACGAGTTTAAGAAATTCGTCGAGAAAGATGTTGATGTTGTTTATTATGGTGGCATCATACAGGGAGATAAAGATTTCAAAACAGTCCTTACATCAATTAAACAGAAAAAACCTGAACTAATCTATTTTGGTGGCATATATCCTGAGGCAGGGCTTCTCGTAAGGCAGGCAAAAGAACTCGGCATTAATGCACCTTTCATGAGCGGAGACGGAACAATAGACCCGAAGTTCATTGAGATTGCCGGGCCAAAGGCAGCAGAAGGAACATATCTCACCTTCAGCCCTGACGCAAAAAAGATTCCGACAGCAAAGAAATTCGTGGAAGACTACGAAAAAAAATTCGGGGAGCTTGGGCCTTATTCGATATATGCCTATGATGCGGCAAATATAATGTTTACTGCTTTAAAAGAATCAGAAAAGGATTTAGATACAAAACTATCTGAAAGATACAATGAATATGCAAAAAAGAATAATAGGCCTGTAGAAAAACTTACAAAAGATGAGAAAGATAATATTTATAAAATACTTTTACACGAAATTACTATCGAGAAGCTCCATTCTATGGAATTTGACGGCGCACTCGGAAAAATAAAATTCGATGAGAAAGGCGATGTAACCACTGCTCCTTATGTTGTCTGGATTACTAAGAACGGGAAGTTTGAGGAGTTCTGGAAGCCGTAAAAATTCTTTACTTCAGAATGTCATGCTGAATTTATTTCAGCATCTCTTTTAGACCCTGAAACAAGTTCGGAGTAACATACTAAGAAGTTCATCTTGGACTTCTAACTATGGAACTTTTGGACTATGGCGCTATTGCACTAAAATAAGTATGGTGTCCCTGGAATATGGGAAGTAGAATCTCATTGCCGTCTTTGACCAAAGTAAAGGATGAATTTCTCAGATTATGCGAAAAGTTGAAAGTATAATGGAATAAGGTTTTCGAGGATTCTCTCTGTCCCTATTTAATTTCTGAAGACGGTGGAACTCTCAGGAGAGCAATTTATGGACGGAACCAAACGAGCTGATATAAAACAAGGATTACGTGTCTCAATCGTGCTGAAAAAAGACCAGCGGACAGAGAAACTCACCGAAGGGATTGTAAAGGATATTTTAACCAATTCACCTGCACATCCGCATGGAATCAAAGTGCGACTGGAAAGCGGAGAAATAGGTCGCGTAAAAAAGATACTTATTTAGTCTGCTCTGCTGCCCTGAAACTTCCGCACTTGCAGACTTTGGGCGCTACGGACTTTGGAACTTTTGAACTTGCCGACTTCAGCATTAACTCTGCCCCCTGCCTTTTCCCTGCAGATAATCTCCGAGAAGCCCTCTGGCGTGCTCGTCATCGTGACAAAAAATACAGAGATTCTCCCAGTTAGAGCCATCAGGGGGATTGTTCCTGGGATTGCCGTCTTTGTGGTGTACGGTAAGAAGTTTCCGGTCTTTGAAATCGAACTCTCTCCCGCATTTGGCACAGATCAGGCCATGGATTTTCAGGGATTGCTCCCTGTAACTGGAAACTGAAGCGGCGCCCTCTTTCAATTCCCTTGCGATTTCAGCAGCGGTTTTGTTTACCGCAGGCTTTGGCGGCAATGGTTTTCTGAATTTTATTCGTTTGGCCATGGTCTTTAAAGCAGGGGCAGAGTGAACAGTCTTGTTCCCTGAATTAATAATTAATAATTGGAGACACAGAGGCTGTCCCAAAATGATGGCATAAAATCTGCTTAGTATTTTATAACCGTTTAAAGGAGGCAGCACATGTTATTTAAGGAATACAATCAAGATCAGCAGTTTTTATTGCCTTCATCGCTTCATGAT
>JAKALU010000095.1 GCA_021824065.1 Nitrospirota bacterium | reverse complement strand
GTAAAGGATGATCTTCTCTCACAACAACTGCACAATTTCCGATAAATATCGCTAATAAAAACAATAATATAAGTTTTTTCATTGCGCTCACTCCTTCCTGTCAAGAGTGATTTTCATTTTCTTCCTTTCACCTTTTTTAAGTGTAATATCTCCAACATAACTGATATGCCCGGGCCTGATAATCTCGATATGGTGAGCTCCTGTTCTCAGAATTAATGTATTTGATACATCCCTGAACCGAGATGCAGTCCCATAGAATTCATTATCGATATAAACAGCGGCATCAGGCGGACTGACATCAAACTCAACATATCCTGTGCTATCCATATCTAATTGATATACCTTCTCTTCAGGGGACGGGGCTGACTCTTTTATTAGATTCATAGTGACATCAAGGGTTATTAACTCCCCGGCTACAACCTTCACTATAAAAGAAACAGGACTATATCCTTCTTTCTTGAAAGTTATTCTATGTTGTCCCCGGTGTAGGGTTAAATAAGAGGGACTTCCGTCGAAGTCATGTGCTATCCCTCTGTATTCGTCATCAACATAGACCTTTGCATCCTGTGGACGAACGTCAAGATTGAGATAACCTACCTGGGCAACCTCTGGAGGCGGTGGAGAAGGTAGAGGGGCTGGTGGCGGCACTACAGGGAAAACCACAATCGGTATTGGCCACGGGCCTATGATAACCCGTACATGAGCATATGCCGTATCCTCCAGATGAAAAAGAACAAACGCTGTCATAAGTGTAATAAGTGTGAATAATATACTAAATTTTTTCCTCATTTTTCCTACCTCCTGCTTTATATGGTTACAACAATGATATCTGTAAATAATATTATCAAAAGTTGGACTCCTATGCAAGAGGGTAAATAATTTTATTTTGTTAGAGAGGGGGAGGGGCTTCCAGGGGGGTGGAAGCCCCTTTTTGGGGGGAACAACTTATATTGCTTTTTGTGATGCCTTCCTCATAAATGTTGGGATATCAAGAGGGTCTTCGAAAGGCATCAGGTCACTTGATGCAGGGGCCACCGTATAATCCGGCTTTAAATTTTTTGCAAGAACCCTGTCTGCGCCTTTAAAGGTTACAGGCTCTTTTACAGGCATCCACTTTTTAATCTGCGGGAGTTCGACCTTTTCTTTCTTTTCATTAAAACCTGTTGCAATCACGGTAACCCTGACCTCGTCCTCGATGTCAGGATTAATTACTGCACCGAATATTATATTCGCCTCTTCATCCGCCAGATCATATATGAATGCAGCGGCATCCTGCACAGAGCTCTGTGAAAGGTCAAGCCCACCAGTAATATTGATAACTATTCCCTTTGCACCTTCAGTGGAGGAATCCTCAAGGAGGGGGTTTGAGATAGCCTTTTTAGCTGCCTCGAGCGCGCCGTTTTCTCCTCTGCCAAGACCCACTCCCATTACAGCCCTCCCTGCATTTGCCATTACGGTTTTTACATCTGCAAAATCAAGGTTTATGAGACCCGGTATCAGGATTAAATCTGATATGCCCTGAACAGCCTGCCTCAGGACATCATTCGCCACGGCGAATGATTTGAGCATCGGGGTGCCCTTTTCAACAACAAGCCCTATTCTGTCATTGGGTATAACAATCAATGCATCAACATAGTTCTGGAGTTCTTTTATGCCGATGTCCGCATTTATGGCCCTTTTCCTCCCCTCGTAGAAGAAGGGTTTTGTGACGATTGCCACTGTCAGCGCACCGAGTTCTTTTGCAACGCTTGCAACAACAGGCGATGCACCGGTGCCGGTTCCGCCTCCCATGCCTGCTGTTATAAAGACCATGTCAGAACCCCTAAGGCATTCAGCCATCGCCCCTCTGTCTTCAAGCGCTGCCTCTCTGCCGATCTCAGGGTTAGAGCCTGCTCCAAGTCCTTTTGTCAGCTCCAGTCCTATCTGCACTTTTGTTGGAGCAAGCGAAGTTTCGAGAACCTGGTTGTCTGTATTTACTGCTATAAATTCAACACCGTGGAGATTAGAGGATATCATATTATTCACAGCATTCCCTCCCGCACCTCCAACCCCTATAACCCGTATACTCGCCCCCTGACCTCTTACTTCTTCTAACTCAAACATAAACACCTCCTTTTATTTTCTAAAATCTATTCCTCTATCTTTAACCCCTCTGTTTCATTGACACAGTTTTACCTCTCAATTCGTGACCATTACTACCAAAAAGATTCTTAACCCATTCCTTCATCCTGTCGAATATCCCGTTAAACATATCACCGTAAAAAACTCTCTCTGTTCCGTTAGCAGAGCCATGGAGAATAAGTCCGATTCCTGTCGAATACATTGGATTACTTACAGCATTCTGCATAGGGGAGACATGACTTGTCTTTATCCCTTCTGGCATCCCTATCCTTACCGGAAGCCCGAGACCCGCTTCTGCCACCCTGTCAAGTCCTTCAAGCAAAGAAGCCCCACCTGTCATAACAACACCTGAAAGGCCAAGCTCCTGAACTGATATGTTTTCTATTTCCCTTTTTATAAGTTCTGTGAGTTCTTCACATCTCGGTTGTATAATCTCTGCAATGTATTTTCTCGGTATCTTTCGTACCTGTTTGTCAGCGCCCGCCACATCCATCTCCTCTGTCCCATCAGCCATGCCTGTAATTGCATACCCATATTTTTTCTTAATCCTCTCTGCTTCCTGCACAGGTATCCTCAGACCAATAGCAATATCATTTGTGAAATGATTGCCTCCAAGAGCAAGAACTGCCGTATGTCTCAGACTTCCATCTCTGTATATAGCAATGTCTGTTGTGCCGCCACCTATGTCCACCAGGGCAACGCCAAGGTCTTTCTCATCTTCTGTAAGAACTGCCTCTGCAGAGGCAATTGGTTCAAGCACAATATCAATCACATCAAGTCCTGCCCTCTCACAGCACTTAAGCAGGTTCTGCACAGATGATACAGCACCTGTAATTATATGCACCTTTACTTCGAGCCTTACACCTGACATGCCCACAGGGTCTTTTATCCCATCCTGTCCATCGAGTATGAACTCTATAGGTATTACATGAAGCACTTCTCTATCAAGCGGGACATATACCACGCTTGCAGAATCTATAACCCGCTCAACATCCTGCAGTCTGACCTCTTTACCCTTTATGCCAACCGCACCGTAACTCTCAAACCCTTTTATATGGCCTCCTGCAATCCCAACATAAACTGACCTTATCTCAACGCCTGATATTGTCTCAGCTTCTTTTACTGCCCTTTTAATTGAGTCAACAGTGGACTCTATATTTATCACAACGCCCTTTCTCAACCCCGTTGATGGAGCAGAGCCTATTGCGAGGATATCTATCTTATTGTCCATTACCTCGCCAACAAGGGCGCATATCTTCGTTGTGCCGACATCAAGCCCGACAATAATATTTCCCCTTCTCACTTTATGACCTCATTTATAGGCTTAACAACAACCCTGTTAGCAAACCTCAGGTCAATATAATCAACAGGTATGCCTCTCCTCATTATTTCGTCCTCCAGATCAAGAAGTCTTTCAAGTTTCTCTTCGTATTCTCCGTATCCAACCTTTACAAGGGTGCCGTCAATCTGCATGGTAATATCTTCGGGCCCTGAACCAGGCGGTATTATTATCTCTATGCGATTCTTCATATTGATAAAACCCTTCCCTTTCATCACCTTCACAAGATTCAATGCCTCTGAAAAGCTACCATCATTTTTGAATGGGTCTCCTGAAATTATTGGAAGAAAGGGGATAGAATCCCCCTTTATCTCCTCAAGCAGATTGCCTCTATCATCAACAAAGAATATACGGCCCTTCATCTCGAGAAGTGCAAAGGGCATTGCCTCTTCAATCTTGACCAGAAGCCTATGCGGGAAATCTTTTCTGAAACTGACTGCCCTGACCCATGGAGATTTTAAAAGTTTTGTTGCAATCTCTTTGCTCGAAAGTTCTATCAGGCTTTCATTTCCTTTAATACCCATTATTGCCTTTAATTCGCTGTCTGTAAGATGCTTATTACCGTAAAAAATAACTTCATTTATCTGGTATAGTGAGTGTATAAAATTTAGTGAATACCTCATACCGAAATACATGCCAGAAAGTAATACAGCCACTGCAAGTAGTTTTAACAGCCATCGTCTTTTTGAACCATTCATTGCAGATTGTTTCTTATTTACCTTTTTATTGTTCCTCATCTCCGTGCCCTGTTTCCTCTGTTAATTGCTTCATTAAGTATTTCCTCTATTAGCATTGGAAAATCGAGACCTGCCTCTTTTGCAATCTTTGGCAGCAAGCTTGTCTCTGTCATCCCAGGAATAGTATTAACCTCAAGAACATAAGGATTGCCTGTTTTCTCAATCCTGAGGTCAACCCTTGTTGCACCTCTGCAGCCAAGCGCAGCATGTGCGAAAAGCGCTACATCCTTTGCCTTCTGATATGTTGTCTCATCTATTTCTGGTGGGAGGATATACTCGGTTAATCCTGGCGTATATTTTGCCTCATAACTATAAAACTCAAGTGTCGGTCTAACCTCAACTCCCCCTAAGACTCTATCATTGAGAATACCTATCTGGACTTCCCTGCCTTCTATGTATTTCTCTATAATTATTTTTGCGCCATACAAGAAACCCTTCTCAACAGCAGTCCCCAATTGTCCTTTATCTCTCACTATAGCCACTCCAACGCTTGACCCCTCGCACACAGGTTTGATAACCCACGGCATCTCAAAGTTAATAGTTGAGAGTTGAGAGTTGAGAGTTTCTGGTTTTTGACTGACAACTGCCCTCTGGCCACTTATAACTACAAATGGCGGGACAGGAATATTGTGATAAAGAAATATTTTCTTGGATGCTTCTTTATTCATTGCAAGTGCTGATGCAAGGACATCGGAACCTGTATATGGAATTCCCATTACTTCAAGGAGTCCCTGTATTGAACCATCCTCACCCCAGCCTCCGTGAAGAACAAGGAATGCTACATCTATACGTTCTCTCCTCAGCGCCTCGCATACATCTGATCTGACATCCATCGCAATAACGTTATACCCAAGATTTTTAAGGGCATTGAACACCGCGGTGCCGCTTCTGAGCGAGACCTCCCTTTCAGCGGATATGCCGCCCATCAACACGCCTATTTTTTTATCCGTTAACATAACAACCTCAGAACAGGATTCAAGGGGTCAAGGGGCCGAGGGTTCAAGCGATTTAATCTTTCACTCGAACCCTTGAATCCTCTAACCCTCGAACCCTTTTTATTCATCCCTTCCCACAATCCTTATCTCAGGCTCAAGCTCTATACCAAAAACTTCCATAACCCTTGCCCTCACTGCATCCATAAGCCTTATGAAATCAGATGCACTTGCATTGCCCTTATTAATTAAAAAATTTGCATGCACAGTGCTTACCTCAACATCTCCAATCCTCATGCCCTTGCACCCTGCTTCATCTATGAGTTTTCCTGCATATGTAACCCCGGGATTCTTAAATACGCATCCGGCTGATTGTTCTGCCAATGGCTGCCTCTCCCGTTTTTCCCGGAGAAAACCATCAATCCTTTTTGCGATGTCTTCTTTCATATCTCTCCTCAATCTTATGTTTGCACTGAGTATGATAGAACCCGCTGGTATTTTTGCAGCCCTGTATTCAAGCCCGAGTTCGCCTGCATTCAGCTTATCAAGCCTTCCATCAGCGTAAATTGCTGTTACAGAGACAAGCACATTCTTTATCTCATAACCGAATGAGCCTGCGTTGCCGGCAATTGCACCTCCGACGGAGCCGGGTATCCCGACAAGTCCTTCGATGCCGGAGTATCCATTCTCTTTTGCAAAGCCCACAAACTTTTGCAATGGAACGCCTGTTTCCACAAAGAAAGGAATCAAATCATCTTCTTCTCTCAAAGGCTCGATACGTCTGAAATCCCTGAGAGAAATAACAACGCCATCTATCCCTCCGTCCCTCACAAGAAGGTTCGTGCCTCCACCAATAGTCATAAAAGGGATATCCTTCCTTTTTAAGGCGGTGAGCATATTTTTCAGGGATACGACATCCTGCGGAAACGCCAGTACTTCAGCGGGACCCCCTATCTTGAGAGAGGTGTGTTTTTTCATATCTTCCCTGAATCTTACCTCTCCGGAGAAACTATCCGGGGATATTATCTTTTGCCATAAATGTTCATCTATAATTTGCTGCATATCCCTATTTACCTTTAACCTTTAACTTTTTAAGCATCTCTTCTCCAACCTTCCACACATCTCCAGCGCCGAGCGTAAAAACTACATCTCCGGGTCTCAATCTCAACAGAAGATTTTCCATAAGCTTTTCTCTATCAGAAAAATGAGCAGCATCGATATTCCCGGCCCTTTTTATATTGTCGAACAAAACCTTGGAATTGATGCCGTCTATAGGTTTTTCCCCCGCGGGGTATATATCCATCAGATAAAGGACATCGGCATCGAAAAAACAGGATGCAAACTCATCTATAAGGTCTCTTGTCCTTGTGTACCTGTGAGGCTGGAATATGACAAATAATTTCTGCGATTTCTGATCTTTTATGAGTCCCTCTTTTGCCGCCTTGAGTGTTGCCTTCACCTCGGTTGGATGATGGCCGTAGTCGTCAAATACCCTTATGCCCTTTTCCTCTCCTTTTAATTCAAATCTCCGCTGTATTCCGCTGAATTTCTCTAAGGCATCCCTTACTACCTCCGCCTCGATCTTCAATTCCATTGCAACAGCAATAGTTGCAAGGCTGTTAAGGACATTGTGCAGACCCGGCACAGGCAGGCTGAAATTCCCAATATCCTTGCCTTTATATACCACACCAAAACTAACCGACATGAAACCTTTCTTTATATCAACTGCATATATATCAGCGTCAGATAAAAGACCGTATGTAATGCACCTTCTGTGTACAGAAGGTACAAGCCTGCGAAGATCTTCATTTTCAACACAGACTATCGATGCCCCATAGAATGGGACCTTGTTCATGAAAGATAAAAATGCCTCTCTCAGCGAATCCATTGTCTTGAAAAAGTCCATATGCTCTCTGTCTATATTTGTTACTACTGCAATCGTCGGGGAAAGCTTGAGGAATGACCCATCGCTCTCATCAGCCTCTGCGACGAGAAAATCTCCCTGTCCGAGCCTTGCATTGCTTCCTGTTGCCCTCAGTTTCCCGCCTATAACAACTGTAGGGTCAAGACCGCTGTGAGCAAGCACAGTTGAAATAAGAGATGTGGTAGTCGTCTTCCCGTGTGCGCCTGCAACAAGTATCCCGTATTTCAACCTTACAAGCTCAGCGAGCATCTCAGCGCGCGGAATTACAGGGATTGATTTTTCCTTTGCTGCTACTACCTCTACATTATCCTTTGAAACAGCAGAAGAGATTACAACTACATGGGCATCATCGATATTTTCTGGCCTGTGCCCGATATACACTTTTATACCGAGGCTGTTAAGCCTGTTCGTTGTATCAGAATCCTTTACGTCCGACCCGGTGACCTCATAGCCGAGGTTATGCAGAACCTCTGCTATGCCGCTCATCCCTATTCCTCCGATACCGACGAAATGAATTATCCTGTACTGTTCAAACACAAGTGCTCCAAACGATGCAAAGTGCTGATTGCAAATTGCAAATTTTAAAATTTTTTAATTTTGCATTTTTCATTTTGCATTTTTCATTTTGTTTTTTGTAATCAGGCTCATCGCTATATCGACTATCCTCTGCGCAGCATCAGGCCGACCGACTGCTCTGCTGTGTTTTTCCATCTCAAGTCTCAATTCCTTGCTTGCATACAGTTCCCTGATATTTTCTGCAAGAAGTTCGCCTCTCATCTCATGATCGAGTATCATCCTTGCAGCCTTCATCTCAAGAAGCTTGCTTGCATTAAACTCCTGGTGACGCCCTGCTGCATAAGGATAAGGGATCAGGATTGCAGGTTTGCCTATAGCCGTAAGTTCTGCAAGTGTTGTTGCACCAGCCCTGGATATGATGATATCTGCAACAGCATACGCCTCTGCCATCTGATATATAAACGGCGCTACTGTCCCTTTAAATCCCCACTTCCTGTAAGACTCTCTGACATATTCATAATCACGCTCACCTGTCTGGTGCAAAAACTGCACATTATCTTTAAGGTCAAGCATATGATTAAAGGCATCCACAACTGCACTGTTTATACTTCTTGCGCCTGAACTGCCGCCGAAGACAAATATCGTAAATTTATCCCTTTCAAGCGAAAAGATGTTATAAGCCGCATCTCTGCTGCCTCTGAGAATGCGCATCCTGATAGGATTTCCGGTAAGAAATGTCCTGGCCTTAGGGAAAACTGATATGCTTTCCTGATACGTGACCCCGATAGCACCTACAAATTTCCCGAGCATTTTATTTGCAAGCCCTGGAATAGAATTCTGCTCTATTATCATCGTTTGTATCGACATCAGAAACGCTGTAAGAACAGGGCCAACAGATGCATACCCGCCAACGCCTATTACAATGTCAGGCCTTACCGCCCTGAGTATCCTGTAAGAATCAACTATTGAAAGAACCGTTTTCCATGCTGCACGGAGCTTCCTCAGTAAAGATACACCTACAAGCCCTTCTGCTCTTAAAAACTTTATTGTATAGCCCTCGCGCGGGATAATCCTTGCCTCAATCCCGTGCTCTGTACCAACAAATATCACCTCTGTTTTTTCCTTTCTCCTCTTCAGTTCCTCTGCTATGGCTATACCGGGGAACAGATGTCCTCCCGTGCCTCCGCCCGCAATTATCACCCTCATAACGACAAGTGAAAAGTGAAAAGTGAAAAGTGAAAAGTTTTCAGAACTTTCAACTTTAAACTTTCACCTCTAAACTTTAAACTGTTTACCATAAACCGCCCTTAATGCCTTTTTTCTGACTACCATATCTCTTGTCCTGTCAATGACTTTTCTTTCATCTTCTCCTTTTGAGAGATTAAGCAGGATACCTATTGCTGCCATATTTACAAGTAAAGATGAGCCTCCATAACTTATAAATGGCAATGGAAGCCCCTTCGTAGGGATCATGCCTGTTACAACAAAAAAATTTATCAATGCCTGGAGTGCAATCATTATCGAAAGGCCAAAGGAAAGGTAGTAAACAAAGCTACCCTTTGCCTTATTAGTGATAGATATCCCCTTAATAAACAACACAAGGAATAATGAGATAACCACTGTAACGCCTATAAGGCCAAGCTCTTCCCCAACCAATGAAAAAATAAAATCAGTATGGGTTTCAGGCAGGAACAATAGTTTCTGCTTGCTCTCGCCAAGGCCAACTCCTTTAAGACCTCCGCTGCCAAAGGCAATAAATGATTGTGTGAGCTGAAAGCCGCTCCCCTGCGGGTCATCCCATGGGTTAAGAAAAGATGTCACGCGTTTCCATCGGTAGGGCTCTTTTATGAGTTTCACTATTATAGGGATTGTGAATACCGTTAGTGATAACAGATACCTCAGCCTCATGCCTGAAAGAAACAGCATAGCAAGCGTAAGGATACCCAGACTTATAGTTGCACCAAAGTCAGGCTGTTTCAGGAATATGACCTGAAAAACCGCCATGACCGCGATAGGTTTTATAAAAGAGATAAAGCTGTCTGTCCTGTAATTCTGCATCGACATATATTTTGCAAGGAAGATAACCATCGAAAGCTTGACCAATTCTGACGGCTGAAAGGTTGAAGGCCAGAGCCTCAGCCATCTCCTTGCGCCTCCACTGGATACACCTATTCCCGGGACAAAAACAAGAATGAGAAGCAGGAAAGAGAACATAAGGAGAGGCAGTGCAATCTTTTTCATTGTATCAGGACTCACCCTATAAGCAGTAAACATCACCACAAAACCAATTAACATGGTAAACAGATGTTTCCTGAAATAGAAAAATTGAGTAATATTCTTTTTATCAAGAGAAGGAGTTACTACCGATGTTGAGCTGTATATCATAAGCGCCCCAAAGCTTATTAAAAGTAACGTTATTAACAAAAGCCATCTGTCATAATTAGTGACGGGTGGCGAGTGTCGGGTAACAGTCGAAGGGTTCATTGCTCCATCTCCATTACAATTTTTTTAAATTGTCTGCCCCTGTCTTCAAAATCTCTGAACATATCAAAGCTTGCACATGCGGGGGAAAGAAGAACCACATCTCCCTTTGATGAATATTTTCTTGATGCCTTCACTGCCTCTTTCAGGTCATCCGCAAATTTAGTTTCTGTCAGGTCTCCTAATGCCTTTTTTATCTTCTCCCTTGCCTCACCAATAAGAATCAGTGCCTTCGTCCTATTTTTTACTAATGGTCTAAGAACAGAAAAATCTCCTGCCTTATCCCTGCCACCTGCAATCAGGATTATGGGTTCTGAAAAACTCTCAAGTGACTTCATGACTGCTCCGACGTTTGTGCCCTTTGAGTCGTTAATGTAATCCACTCCATCAAGTCTCCTGACAAATTCGAGCCTGTGTTCAAGCCCCGGGAACTCTTTCAAAGTATCCACAACTGCCTCTACAGGACATCTTGCAAGGAGTGCCATGGCTGAAGCAGCCATGGCATTCTCCAGGTTATGAACACCTTTAATCCGTATCTCGTCAGCTCTCATGAGTTGAGAGTTGCCCGCCTCGGGCGGGTTCGAGAT
>JAKALU010000094.1 GCA_021824065.1 Nitrospirota bacterium | reverse complement strand
GATCTTCTATCTTAACAAAATATGTAAGCCCGTTTAAACCATAACAACAATAACTTAATAAGACAAGCAGGTGAGCAATTTTTATCTGTAGGCAGGATGCTTTTCCCTATAATCACGCGGACTTTCTTTAAGCCCCCTGCTGCTCCATATCCCAAGCTTACGCTGTCTTGCCTCATGCTGTGCCTTCCTTAATTCATCAACATATTTAATATTGGGTGGTATGGTTAATAACATTGCATAGCCATCTTTAATCATCTGTAAATTTATCATCTTTTTATCAGGTGTCCACACATAACATAGAAGCCTTCCATATTTATCTCTTCTTTCTACATCAAGCTCAAGGGTGACTATCCATTTAGAGATGCTCAGGAGTTCCCCGAGATATTTCTTTGCCTTCAAGCCCCATGGTCTCTGGTTAAGTTCGGGTGCGTCCATCCCGATTAATCTCACCTTCTCCCTTTTACCATTTAAAATAATACTCAGGGTATCGCCATCATGCACCTTAACAACCCTGACATAAACAATACTGATGGGTTTCGTCCCCGCCTGAAATCTGTCATAAGAACTGTAAACCAGGATCAGTATTAAGGTTAAGAATACCGTAATAAGTTTCCAATGCCTTTTGTTCATATCAGCCATTATAAAATAGATAGGTAATAAAAAGGCCTTTTTGAAATTTCATACTGCCTTCATACTGCCTTTCCCTTGACTTTCAAACTGTTATAGTGGTAATTTTTCTTTTATGCCAAAAGACTATAAAAATACCTTAAACCTTCCACAGACAGGGTTCCCCATGAAGGCGAACCTTGCCCAGAGAGAGCCTGCTATGCTCAAGTTCTGGGAAGACAATAAAATATATGAAAAGATCCAGGAGAAGAATAGAGGCAGCAAGTCATACATGCTTCACGACGGCCCTCCGTATGCGAATGGCCATATTCATATAGGCCATGCACTTAATAAAATACTGAAAGATATAATCGTAAAATTCAAATCAATGAAGGGTTTTTATTCGCCTTATGTGCCTGGATGGGATTGTCATGGCCTTCCGATTGAACTTCAGGTAGACAAAAATCTCGGGGAGAAAAAAGACAAGGTTGATATCCTCGAAAAAAGAAAGCTCTGCAAAGAATACGCAGCCAAATTCGTTGATATACAGCGAGAAGAATTTAAGCGTCTCGGTGTTTTCGGAGATTGGATGACGCCATATCTTACGATGTCATATACATATGAAGGCGCTATCGTCAAAGAATTTGCAGAATTTGTAAGAAAAGGTTATGTATATAAGGGCAAAAAGCCCGTGTACTGGTGTCCTTCGTGCGTTACTGCGCTTGCAGAGGCTGAGGTGGAGTATGCTGATAAAGAATCGCCTTCTGTTTTTGTGAAATTCCCTTTAGATGACGAAAATATAAGCAGATATTTCCCTGCATTGAAAGGCAAGAACGTATTCGTAGTTATATGGACTACAACTCCATGGACGCTGCCTGCAAACCTTGCTCTGGCATTTCATCCTGATTTTGATTATGTTGCTGTTGGACACAACAACGATGTTTACATTGTTGCTGAAGGAAGACTCGATGCACTTAAGGAGAGGATTGACCTTACAGGAAAGATTCTTGCGAAGATATCAGGCAAGGAGCTTGAGGGTATGAATGCAGACCATCCATTTATTCAGAGAAAATCAAAGGCTGTCCTGGGAAAATTTGTATCGCTTGAAGAAGGAACAGGCATTGTACATATTGCACCAGGTCATGGCGAAGATGACTACGAAACAGGATTAAAATATGGCCTTGATATTTATGCACCTGTTGACGACAAAGGAAAATTCACAAAACAGGCAGGAGAACTTGAGGGGCAGTTCGTATTCAAGGCTAATGCAGTAATAATAGAGATATTAAAAAATAAAAATGTCCTGATAAAAGAAGAAAAGGTAACGCATTCATATCCTCACTGCTGGAGGTGCAAAAAACCTGTCATATTCCGTGCAACAGAGCAGTGGTTCATATCGGTTGAGCATAACAATTTGAGGGGAAAATGTCTTGAAGAGATTGATAAAGTTGAGTGGGTCCCGAAATGGGGCAGAGACAGGATTTACAACATGGTCTCAAACAGGCCTGACTGGTGTATATCAAGGCAGAGGGCATGGGGCGTGCCGATAACACTCATAAAATGTAGCGATTGCGGAGAGTTTATTAAAGACGACGCTGTGCTTGACACCATAATAAAATCTGTCGAAGACAATGGCGCTGATATATGGTTCATAAAAAAGGCAGAAGAATTCTTGCCTTCAGGCTATAAATGCAAAAACTGCAATGGCACCTCATTTTCGAAAGAGAGGGACATTCTCGATGTGTGGTTTGATTCGGGTGTGAGCCATGCTGCAGTCGTAGAGAAAGATATGAGACTTTCATGGCCTGCTGATATATACCTTGAGGGAAGCGACCAACATCGCGGATGGTTCCAGAGTTCCCTCCTTGCTTCTGTAGGCACAAAAGGAGCGTCACCGTACAGGACAGTGCTTACACACGGATTTGTTGTGGACGGAGCAGGCAAAAAGATGTCAAAGTCTCTCGGCAATGTGGTTGCACCACAGGAAGTCATAAATGCCAGTGGCGCAGAGATATTAAGGCTATGGGTATCTGCTGAGGATTACAGAGATGACATAAGGATATCGAAAGAGATTATAGACAGGCTTACAGAGGCATACAGGAAGATCAGGAATACTGCAAGATTTCTTCTCGGAAACCTTCATGACTTTGACGGAAAGGATTACAGCTATGACCTGCTTGAGATAGACAGGTGGGCAATGTCAAGACTGCAACTACTTATAACAAATATTTCATCTGCCTATAAAAACTTTGACTTTCATGAAGTCTATCATCTCCTGCACAACTTCTGCATTGTTGATATGAGCTCCTTCTATCTTGATATCCTCAAAGACAGGCTTTATACATTCAAGGCAGATTCCAGAGAAAGAAGGGCTGTCCAGTGGGTCTTGCAAAGGATACTTGTAACTATGACAAAATTAATGGCACCGATAATCTCGTTCACAGCAGAGGAAATTTGGAGCTTTATCAAAGAAACTAAAGAAGAGAGCGTTTTCCTTTCACCATTCCCGGAAGCAGACAAGAAATTTCTTAACCCGGTACTCGAAGAGAAATGGGAAAAGCTGATATCAATAAGAAACGAAGTGAATAAAGCGCTTGAGATTAAAAGGCAGAGCAAGTTCATAGGGAATTCGCTTGAGGCAGAAGTTATACTTTACCTCCCGGAAGGAGAATTCAACTTCTTAAAAGAGTACAAAGAATTCCTCCCCACACTCTTCATTGTTTCAAGCGCTGAGATAAAACAGGCATCAGAAAAATTGGATGGCGCTTATGAAAGCGAAGAAATAAAAGACATGTCTGTATTTGTTAAAAGAGCAGACGGCAACAAATGCGAAAGGTGCTGGAACTGGAGCACCACTGTCGGAACATTCAGCGATGCCCCTGAGTTATGTCAGAGATGTTATAATGTCATTAAATGAAAAAGGCATATATCTTTTTGATACTCCTGATAGTAATCTTAGACCAGGCAACGAAATATCTTGCAAATAATTTGATAAGTCCGTTCAGGTCCATAGAGTTGCTACCTTTTCTTCATCTTGTGAATGTGAGAAATACAGGCACCGCATTTGGCATGTTCAGAAGCCTCGGGAATAATACATTCATAATCGTCTCTATAGCAGCAATAGTTTTCATAACCTTTATGCTCATAAGAGAGAGAGAAGACCATTTCAGCCTCTCCCTCATCCTCGGAGGAGCAATCGGCAATCTGATTGACAGACTTCTCCGCGGCTCTGTGATAGATTTTGTAGATGTCTTTATCGGCAGGTTTCACTGGCCTGCATTTAATGTTGCAGACTCGGCGCTTACAATAGGGATTGGGTTGATTTTTATAAAGCTAATTAGAAAAGGCTCAAGAGGTGAGCATAAAAATGCGTGATAGCTTAAAAGGTGGTCATAGCATTTTCGCTCATTCTCGGTCTTCGACCTCCGAGGGCTTTTGCCTCTTGATATTTATAATTTTACTGTCGGAATATCGGCAAAAGAAACCGCTCAAATCCCATGCCCACCTTTTATTCCGACATAGTCACCTTTTTTTGTACTTAATGGCAGGATAACTTAAATGCATCCAGTATTGATAAAGATAGGGCCATTGACAATACATACCTATGGCGTCCTTATTGCAGCAGGTTTTTTGCTCGGACTTGCACTCGCTGTCAGGCAGGCAAAAAAGCAATTTATAGAACCTGACAAAATTATTGACCTTGGATTTTACGTGCTCCTTGCAGCTATCTTAGGTTCAAGGCTCTTATTTGTGATTATAAATGCAGGGCATTATCTCAAAAATCCCATTGATATATTCAAAATATGGGAAGGCGGTCTTGTCTTCTACGGCGGCGTAATATTGGCAATACCAACTGCAATCTGGTTTATAAGAAAAAAAGGCATTGACCTCTGGAACACAGCAGACATCTTTGCACCATCATTGGCAATAGGTCATGCAATCGGCAGGCTCGGATGTTTTTCAGCTGGATGCTGTTATGGTAAACCTGCGGAAGGGCTTCCGTGGGCTGTAACATTTTCTGATCCTGAATGCCTTGCAAGAACAGGCATCCCTTTACACCCGACACAGCTCTATGAGTCTGCTGGTGAATTTGTAAATTTTATTATACTCATCGTATTGAGAAGACATCAGTCATTCAAGGGACAGCTTCTCTGGACATATCTTCTCCTCTACTCGGTCATCAGGTTTATTGTCGAGTTCTTCAGAGGCGATGAGGCAAGAGGATTTCTTATTGGCAATATCTCTGTATCACAGGGGATCAGTGTATTGATGTTTTTAGGGGCAATTGCGGGGCTTGTGGTTCTCAGGAAAAGAAAATATAGCAGGGGATAGCTATGCAGGCACGTCGTTTTCAAAAGTTTTAAAATGCGACAGGATATCAAAACAGATTTGAAATCTTTATTCTGATAAGTGAAATGTGGTTTGAACCTCCGACTAAAGTCTTCGGTTACTTTAGATTTTAAATGCAGTAAGCCAAGACTTCTCCGCCTCAGGCGGATTCGCCGAGGCGAAAAGGTGTCGCTTCAAAACTTTTTCACCCGACATGCCTGCATGCTATTTTACTATGAGCAGTAGTATTAGAGTGACAGATATGCCTTTGGATTTAAATCCATCCCTGCAAAATCTTTGTTTGAAAAATGATGATAGCCTGCTGCTGCAATCATAGCAGCATTATCTGTGCATAAAGAAACTGAAGGGATAAATATCTCGACTTCTCTCTCTTCTCCCATCTCCTTCATTCTTTTCCTCAGTTCCCTGTTTGCGGCAACACCTCCTGAAAGTGTTACACGCCTTATTCCTTCTTTTCTTATAGTCCATTCTGTCTTTCTTACAAGCACATCAACCATACATGCCTGAAATGACGCGGCAATGTCCTTGATGAGTTGAGAGTTTAGAGTTTGGAGTTCGGAGGTAACCCCTTCTCCCCCCCTTACCAAGGGGGGGAGAAGGGGGGGTGATTCCTGGCTTCTAACCCCTGACCCCTGGCTTTTGGCTACTGCTCTCAAATAATGCATAACCGCTGTCTTTAAACCACTGAAACTAAAGTCTAAGGATTCCGGAAGATACGGCCTTGGAAAATCTATTGCCACTGGATTCCCATCCTCTGCAAGTTTATCTATGATAGGGCCACCAGGATATCCAAGGCCAAGAAGCTTTGCAACCTTGTCATAAGCCTCACCAGCAGCATCATCTCTTGTCCTGCCGAGCTCTTTGTATCTGCCAAAACCATCAACACGATACAGGCTTGTATGCCCTCCTGATGCTATCAGTGATATAAATGGGAATTCAGGTCGCGGCTCTTCAAGGAAACATGAAAATACATGTCCCTCCAGGTGATTTACAGCAACTAATGGTACACTCTTCGAAAAGCATAATGCCTTTGCAAATGAACATCCAACAAGCAGAGAGCCTATTAATCCAGGGCCATGGCACACAGCGATTGCTGAGAGGTCTTCGGGTTTTATATTGGCAACCTTCAAAGCCTCATCCACAATAGGCCAAACCATCTCGATATGCCTGCGGGATGCAAGCTCAGGCACTATTCCGCCATATTTACTGTGGATATCCGTCTGGCTGGAGACAATATTAGAGATAATATTAACTCCGTCTTCAACAACAGAGGCTGCGGTGTCATCGCACGATGTGTCTATTCCAAGAATAAGCATAGGATATTATATATATTTTCCCCCAGCTAAAGACTATAAAAATTATCTTTATTTGATATAATAAGCTAAAATATGAAAAAGAAAACATGACAGGGGAAGAATTATTTAAAAAAAATCAGCAACTTTCCACAGAATTTGAATTATATCTTCTTGAGCATCCTGAGATAGAAGAAAAGATTCCCGATAACGCTCTGATTGTATTAGTGCCTGATTATGATAAAGAACTTGCAGAGAAAAATATTGAGCTTGCGAAAACAAATAAGGAACCAGGGCAGACAATAGTTTATGTGAAAGTAGAAAAATTAAGGGCATCGAGAATTGAAGGGCTGACCCTTCAGGTGGCGTGATTTTGATAACTGCCGTATTTTAAAAACCTAAAGCCCGCATCATACCCTATATTTTCTTTTCTGAGGAGAGGGATTTAATGACTTAGAATCTTCTTGCAATTCGCAACAGAAAGTGATAAAAAATCTATAACTCATCAATAAGGAGGGATTTATGCCTAAACTACCGGCACAGTATGAAAGCATCAGGAAGAGATTCAAAAATTACTTTAAGGCTGTTGACAACATTGGAAAGGTTGCAAGAAAAGCAGGTCCTATTAATAATAAAACGTCTCACCTCATACAGCTTGCTGCTGCGGCTGCCATAAGGTCAGAGGGATCCGTCCATTCCCATACAAGAAGGGCATTGGAGGCAGGGGCAAAGCCCCAAGAGATATATCATGCAATAATTCTACTGACAAGCACCGTAGGTTTTCCAACAGTGTCAGCAGCGCTGAGCTGGGTTGATGACATTTTAGAAAAATAGGAGGGTGAAGTCCGCTAACCTTTTATAATAACCTTCTTCACATACTCAAGAGATGAAAGCACATCAAGGAGCTCCCTCATTGACATCCTGTGTTTCAGCGAAATCGTAATGTTGTAGGTGACCTCTCCTTTCAGCACATCTTTTTCATAATCGATATTGCTTATGCTCAAATCATGCTTTCTTAGTACCGATGCAATCATTTCCTCATCAATCCCTTCCCATGCTGTAACCGTAAGGAACTTAAATGCCAGCCTTGGCATTTTCCTCTCAGCCACCCTCAGTACGAGGAGGGAAAAGAGAGTTAGTACACATGCTACTATCCCGGCAAAATAAAGACCACCGCCTATTGCTAACCCGATCGCAGAAACCATCCAGAGACAGGCAGCAGTTGTAAGTCCCTGTATTGTAATGCCCATTTTTAAAATAACGCCTGCGCCTAAAAACCCTACACCTGTTATTGCGCCTGCTGCGATACGGCCCGGGTCAACACGTACATAAGAAGGGTTCATATAGCTAAGGTAGTGATAATATTCCGAGACTATCATAATAAGCACAGAGGCAACGCTAACCAATAGCTGCGTCCTGAATCCGGCTGGCCTCCCGTGAATCTGCCTCTCAAAGCCTATGATGCCCCCTAAAAGGGCTCCGAGAACAAGACGAAGAATTATTTCAGTTTCTGATATCATGCTCCCTCACTTTCTAAGTCCCCTCAATCTCTCTTTAACCCTAACTTTTAGAGCCTCGTCTGATGACAGATTAAGAAATGTGTAATAATGGCTCTCTGCCTCTGAGTTTTTTCCCTCGGCCTCAAGCATCAGGGCATAATTAAGGTGTGCCTCGGGGTACGATGGTTTTATAGAGAGGGCTCTTTTATAAAGGGTTTCTGCCTTTTCTCTCTCTCCAAGTATCTCGTATGTTACAGCGAGATTATTCATAACCTCATAATAATCAGGTTTAAGTTGAAGTGCCTTCTTATAAGCTATAGATGCATCCTTGTATCTGCCCTGATTTTTCAATGCAAGCCCTAAGTGGTTGTGCATCACTGCATCACCGGGTTTTATAAGAAGTGCCTTCCTGAGAATGCTTTCCGCACCTGAATAGTTTTTGCCTTTAATCTCTTTTATTGCATCTTCATGGAGTTTCACTATATCGGGACTCTCTGCAACTACTGTCTCTTCTTTTTTCTTCTCCTTTGTGATACTCTGGGGCTGGATGGTTTTGGCTTTACCCTCAACTCTTAAATCTGGTTTAGAAACAGGCCTGTTTTTAAACCAGTAAATACCAATGGAAAACAACAACACCAGTCCAGTAAATCCTGCAACAATTATCCAGAATGCCTTTTTATTTTTCAGTCGATATGCGTGAGACTTTTCAACAACCTTTTCCTCTGCCCTTGATTCTTCTGCCTTTTTGAGGGCCTTAAGGATTATGCTCATAAACGCTCGCTCCCTCCGGTAAAGAAAAATCAAATATCCTGTCTTTAATCCCTGTATTTATTTCGATGTTTTTAAACGTTATCTCAATCCTGTTTGAACGTGTATCTTTTATTACAAAAGACTTTATTGGAAAGTCTTCAGCAGATGTCTCAAGTTCAATCGAAACAATATTGCCCATGGGATTTTTGGGAATTAAAACCAGCTTGTTATTTTTTTTAGTTATATTAAATTCCTCTCTTATCCTTCCAAAGCCGCCCAAAAGGGCAACAGGCGCCTGGCCGTATGTCTGCCTGTTAAAGATTCCCTTAAATACCTGTTTTTCATCTTTCTTATATATTATAATCCTGTCATCATTTATTATGACCTCCTGAGGTTTCTCCCCCTTGTATTCCCACCGCATCTTAGAGGGTCTCTTTATAAAGAGAGTGCCTGTATATGTATCAGTCCGTTTGAGGTCTTTTATATAGCTTTTCTGAACAAAGGTTCCCTTTATATCCACTATGCCTCTATAAGTCTCCTGAATCCTTGTAACCTCATCATCGGCAAAGGCAGTGAGAAGTGAAAAGTGAAAAGTGAAAAGTGAAAAGACTATGATGAAAAATAATCTTCTGACTGACACCTGACACCCGGCGACTGACGCCTGTCTTTCCCTCATCTTCTTCTCCTTAAAAAATCTCTCGGTTTCCCGGCTCCTTTTTGCGGACCTACAAGACCGTCTTCCTCCATAAGTTCCATAATGCGCGCTGCCCTGTTATAGCCTATCTTGAATCTCCTCTGGATGGATGATATGGATACCTCGCCAACAGATTCTGCGTATTCTATTGTCTTCTGATACATCTCATCCCTGTCAGGGGAAGGCTCATCATCTAATGGCTCTTCTGTCTGTATGTTTTCAAATATGTCATAGTCGGGGGCTCCCTGCGCTCTTATGAAATCAGTAACAGACTTTATCTCATCCTCTGTGATGAGTGCACCGTGCACGCGTATTATCCTTATGCCGGGAAGCATGAAAAGCATATCGCCTTTGCCGAGGAGTTGTTCGGCTCCCTGTGAGTCTAAAATCGTCCTTGAATCTATCCTTGATGTAACCTGAAATGAAATCCTTGCAGGGAAATTAGCCTTAATAACGCCTGTAATCACATCAACTGACGGCCTCTGGGTCGCAAGAATGAGATGTATGCCTGATGCCCGTGCCATCTGCGCAAGCCTTGCAATTGCATCCTCGACCTCATTTGCCGAGGCGAACATCAGGTCAGCAAGCTCGTCTATGAAAATAATAATATAGGGTAATTGTTCGTCATCCGAAACCTGTTTGTTAAAACCCTCTATGTTTCTCGCACCCTTCTCAGCGAGCAGCCTGTATCTGTTTTCCATTTCAAAGACCATCTTGCGTAATGCCTCTGCTGCCTCTTTAGGATTTGTTATAACAGGCGATATAAGATGAGGAATGTCCTCGTATGCAGAAAGTTCGAGGAGTTTAGGGTCTATCATAAGCATCTTCACCTGCTTTGGTGTTGCCTTGTAAAGAATACTCATTATCATGGAGTTTATAGACACGCTCTTCCCGGAGCCTGTTGCTCCGGCAACGAGGAGATGCGGCATCTTTGCAAGGTCGGTAACTATTGGATTTCCGAATATGTCTTTGCCAAGTGCAAGTGTGAGCTTTGAATGGCTCTTCTTAAAATTCTCAGAAGATATAATCTCCCTCAGCGATACCGTCTCACGCTGTCTGTTCGGCACCTCAATGCCTATGGTTGCCTTTCCAGAGATTGGCGAAACCCTTACCCCCGGGGCCTTGAGCGCGAGTGCAAGGTCGTCTGAGAGCGAAACGACTCTATTTATCTTCACTCCCGGTGCAGGCTCAAATTCATACATTGTAACAACAGGACCTGGATGAACCTGCGTAACCTTCCCCTCTACATCAAAATCAGCGAGCTTCTGTTCTAACATGGAAGAACTTGTAAGAAGCTCATCTTTTGATGGCCTTACAGTCCCTGAGTCGGATATGCTTAATAGTTCCAACGGGGGAAGCTCATAGTCGCCTACTTTACGCGGCTTTGCTGTCTGAGGTTTGAACAATGGCAAAGTTGCTGGTTCAGGTTGATACGCGGGTTCTGGTAAAGAAGGCTCTAAAGGTTCGGTGCCCTGAATAAGAGCCTCTTTTTCATTGATCAAAGGCTCTTCAATCTGCTCAGTGTTGACTGCTTCATTTTGTCTTTTCTTCAGCGCAATTGATACCAGAGACACAGGGCTAAGGAGTATTACGGAGGACAGAAATATTGACAGAGAAAAGATATATGCACCTGGTATTGACAGGAGCTTCCTTATAAAATCTGATAT
>JAKALU010000211.1 GCA_021824065.1 Nitrospirota bacterium | reverse complement strand
ACGAGGTTCTGAAGTTAATAGTTTAGAGCGGAAATTGATATTCCCCTACTCTAAATTGCTCCAGAAACAAATTTTATGCTGACTCTGCCTGTTTTTCGTATATAAGAATCGGCTTTTCCTTTTTGGTTATCGTATCCTCATTTATGAGGCATTCTTTTATGCCCTTCTGTGAAGGTATCTCGTACATCACATCAAGCATTATTTCCTCAAGAATTGCCCTTAAGCCGCGCGCGCCTGTCTTCCTTTGCGTCGCCTTTTTTGCAATTGCCTTAAGAGCGCTGTCTGTAAATCTTAACCTTACATTATCAAATGACAGGAGTTTCTGGTATTGCTTTATCAAAGCGTTCTTTGGCTCTGTAAGTATCTTTACCAAAGCTGCCTCATCCAATTCGTCGAGTGTTGCAACAACAGGAAGTCTTCCTACAAACTCAGGTATCATGCCGTATTTTATAAGGTCTTCAGGCTCTACAAGGCTGAGGATATCCCCGATTTTCCTCTCCGCACTTTTTATAATCTTTGCGCCAAAACCAACGGTCTTCTCCCCGACTCTCTGTTTAACAACATCATCAAGACCAATAAATGCACCGCCGCAGATAAAGAGTATGTTTGTTGTGTTCACCTGAATGAACTCCTGCTGAGGATGTTTTCTTCCGCCTTGAGGTGGAATGTTTGCGATAGTTCCTTCTATTATCTTAAGCAAAGCCTGCTGCACACCTTCTCCAGATACATCCCTTGTTATAGAAGGATTCTCGGACTTCCTGCTTATCTTGTCTATCTCATCTATATAGACTATCCCCCTCTGAGCCCTCTCAATGTCATAATTCGATGCCTGAAGGAGTTTGAGTATTATATTTTCTACATCCTCACCAACATATCCAGCCTCTGTGAGGGTTGTTGCATCGGCTATTGTAAAAGGCACATCCAGAAGCCTTGCAAGTGTCTGTGCAAAAAGTGTCTTGCCTGTTCCTGTAGGGCCTATCAGAAGTATATTGCTCTTCTGCAGTTCAACGTCTGTCTTTGCAGGACCGTAGATTCTCTTGTAATGATTGTGAACTGCCACAGAAAGTATCTTCTTTGCCTTTTCCTGTCCGATGACATAATCCTCGAGAAATTGGTGTATCTCTTTTGGCGTAGGCAGTTTAGGAAGCACATGACCTTCTTCTACAGGGTAAAGCTCATCAGCCATTATCTCATTGCAGAGTTCCACGCACTCATTGCATATATAAACAGCAGGCCCTGCAATAAGTTTTTTAACCTCTTCCTGCCCCTTGCCGCAGAATGAGCATTTAAGTGTGTTTTCGTCTTTCCTGGACATTAATCCTCCACTAAAAAGTTAAAAGTTGAAAGTTAAGAGTTAAAAGTTTTTGAATTTTCACTTTTAACTTCTAACTTTTCACTTATTTTTTATGCTATGTATTACCTCATCAACGATACCGTATTCTTTTGCCTCATCCCCTGACATAAAGAAATCTCTGTCAGTGTCTGCCTGTATCTTTTCGAGCGGCTGTCTTGTGTGCTCTGAAAGTATTCTGTTAAGCGTATCCTTCATCTTGAGTATTTCCTTTGCATGTATCTCCACGTCAGTGGCCTGTCCATGAAATCCGCCCATTGGCTGATGAAGCATTATTCTGGAGTGTGGAAGCGCAAATCTTTTGCCTTTTGTCCCAGCAGCAAGTAGCAGAGCACCCATGCTGGCTGCCTGCCCTATGCAGTAGGTTGCAATATCAGGTTTCACATACTGCATTGTATCGTAGATTGCAAGGCCTGAGGATACTATGCCGCCGGGTGAATTTACATAGACATGAATGTCCTTGTCAGGGTCGTCTGACTGCAGGAATAGAAGCTGCGCTATTACTGTATTGGCAACGACATCGTCGATAGCAGTTCCTAAAAATATAATCCTGTCCTTCAATAGCCTTGAGTATATGTCATAGGCCCGTTCTGTTCTGCCTGTCTGCTCTATTACAATGGGGATAATGCTCACAATTATTCTCCTTTCTCTACAATAGCTTTAGAAAGCAAAAGATCTAAAACTTTTTGTCCATATAAAGAATTCCTCAACCCTTCAAGAGAACCATCCTTCTGAATGTATAACTTCACCAGAGATTCAGGTGACATAGAAAGTCTCTGCGCTATATCCATGATTTTCCCTTTTAGCTCATCATCTGTCACTATTATTCCTTCTTTTTCTCCAATCACGGAAAGGAGTATTAAGGCCTTTGCGGTTTTTACAGCCTCAGGTCTTAATTCAGCCCTTAATGCACCGTCGTCTTTATCGGATTTCTTGGCTGCTTTAACCTCATGAATCATTGTTGACAGCTCTTTTTCAAGCATTGAATCAGGCACATCAAATTCATGTGAATTAACAAGTTTTTCGAGTATCTCGTCTCTCTGAATTTTCAGCACCTGCTCTTTTTTTGCCATTTCTATCTCTTCTTTAAGGCCTGCCCTTAGTCCCTCCAGGTTCTCAAACCCCATGTCTTTTGCAAGCTCATTGTCTATCTCCGGAAGGTTCTTTTTCTTCACTCCCTTAACCACATTTTTTACCA
>JAKALU010000093.1 GCA_021824065.1 Nitrospirota bacterium | reverse complement strand
CAGAAAATGACATCTATATCATTAATGTCAATAAAAGAGTCGCTGTCGAGCAGATTGCCGTGTCTGAACTCTACATTTCTTGTGATGGTTTTTTTTAAGGTATAATGTCCCCCATCAGGCACAAAATATTTATTAATAAAATCCATATCACTGTCTGCATTACCATTCAGCCTGAAAGAGTTTTTAGTATAACAGGCTGCCCGGGCTTTTTTGATTGCGTTTTTGTCAATATCAATGCCTGTTATCTTAACATTCCAATCCCACACAAAAAGTCCGCTCTCCTGGACAAGAATATTCAGGGTATATACCTCTTCACCGCTTGAACAGGCAAGTGACAATATCCTTAATATAGTTTGATTCTTTTTTTGCTTCTCCTTTTTTATCTTTTTCAGGAGTTCAGAAAAGACATCGAGCTGAGTCTTTTCCCTGAAAAAGTAGGTTTCGTTATTTGTTATGTGCGAGGCAAGGGCAAATAACTCCTCCCTCGAAGTGTCCGAGATAATGAAGTCGTAATAATCCCGATAAGATTTAAGGCCCAGTATCTTCAGCCTGTGTGATACCTTTGTATGAAGCGTTAATCTCTTATCTCCTTTTATCAATATTCCAAATTCTTTATTAATCAAATCCCGCAGAAGGCTGAATTCCTGTTCTGTCATGAAATCTTTTTTATCAGTCATATCTATTATGGTACAATGTTTCCATCTAATTTTCTTAACGAAAGACGGGCCGCTGCTTTAACTTCTTCCACAGGATCCTGCTCAAGTATTAACAGGGCTTCCTTGGCCTTGGGTGTCTTTAAGCAGCCTATCGCAAGCGCAACTTCTGTACGGACTTCGGCATCATTGTCATCTGCAAATCTGAGGAGTGCATTGTTTTCTCCGAGCATAGAGAGCGCCTTTGCAAGAACGGCTCTATTGCCTCCTGGTTTTCTAAGAGCATCGATTGTATCCGGTACCGCCTTTTTCCCAAGCGATATAAGTCCTTTTATAGCATATTCCTGAAGTCCTTCATTATCCAGGGCATCAATAAAATATGGAAGCCCCCTTATGTCTTCTGACCAACTCAATGCTATAAAGGCTGCCTTTTTGAGTTCAAACTGAGTGGAGCGTTGTAGATCTATAAGCAGAGGGATCAGGCTCATAAAATATGAAGGCATCGGCTTTATCCCCTCCCTGTCAGCAATGTTTACTATAGCCTTTAGCGCCAGTCCCCTCAGATCGTCCTCCCTATCAACAAAAGGTGTAAGATGTCTTATACAATGTTGATTCCCTGCCTTCTCAATCGCAGCGAATGTCATACCCCGGTATTCTTCCTTCTCAAGACACCTGTAAAGCACAGATAAAGCCTTATCACCTCCTATCTCGCCGATAGCCTCAATAGCTGCCATTGCAACCCATGTTGTGTCGTCCATAAGCCCTGCCAATACCTCTATAGCCTTCTCATCCCTTATCTTGCCGAGGGATTCAGCTGATGCTATTCTTACATTATCAGCAGGGTCGTTTAAGGCAGATAAAAGGGCTTGAAGCGATATTGCATCTTTTATATCGCCAAGCATATTAGCAGCAAAAATTCTGACGTCCGGGTCTTTGTCTTTGAGCAATGAGACGAGAGACTTAAGTGCCTTCCCCCCAAGCGCCCTGAATGCCTCCATAGCAGCATTCCTTAAGAGGGCGTCATCGCCGTTCCTCAGCCATTCTTCTAAAACGGGAAGATAATAATCTTCGGGATAAGCGAGAAGATTCTCGATAATATTTTTTCTAACCCACCAGTTGCTGTTTTTTAGATTATCTAATATACCCTGGATCTCTTGCATATCGCTCCTTATGTCTGCATTCTTTGTTGTCATTCCCGCGCAGGCGGGAATCCAATTTCTTCATTCCTGTCATTCCGAACTTGATTCTTTTAAATTCAACAGTCAAAGAAGTGTCAGTGTTTTGTGCCTGTGTCAATTTGTAGGGGCGTATTGCAATACGCCCCTACAAATTCGCTGTCACTGACATTGTTAAGCTTCCACTCCCTGTATAATCCTGAATGCCTCACAGGTCATACAGTTTTTCAATTTAGCCCTGGCGTCCCCCTGTTGTACACCCTTGCACCATGTGCCTGTTATAAGCCAGCAGCGGTCTTCTTCGGCATTATGAGCAGGACATTTCTCTCTCGAACTCGTTGGACAATTCAAGATATCCCAGCATCTTTTATTCCCGTTAGAGTGTATCCTGAAATTACTTATGAGATACTGCAAATTTTCCATCTGGAATAGGGTTTCACTGGATGTCTCAGTCAATTTCTGTGATAATGCAAGATTCTCTGATGCAATATGCCCCATCCCTTCCATTGCCCTGACAACAGTATCTCCGCCAAGCTTCTGTTCTGCAGTTGCATTAGCAACAGCCTGCGCCATTTCATGCATAATCTCGGTTGATTTAACTATTTGTTTTGTTCCGCCGACCTGTTCTTTAACAGCAAGCCCTACCTCGTGAACAATATTTTTCATGCGTTCTACTACCTCCCGTATCTGTTTTCCGCCAATAGATTGTTCTTTGGCTGCTATGTTAACTTCCTTAACCATCTTGTTCATCTTATCAAGGACAACTCTTATATTGTCAGTTCCGCTTGCCTGTTCTTTCACAGCGACTGCAACCCCTTCAGTAGAGGTATTCATATCCACAACATATTTCATAACCTGCTCTATTGCCTTGTTCAGCTCAGATGCAGATTTAGTTATCTCTTGTATTACATTTGAACTCTCTTTCATGGAGGTTATTATTCCTGTGAAAGCATCTTTGCTTTGGCCTGCAAGTGTAATCCCACCCTTGCCCTCTCTATATGTTTCCTCTGTTGCCTTTATGGCAACTTCTGTCTCCCCCTGAACCTGCTTAATAACCCCTGCAATCTCCTTTGTGGCTTCCATGGAACGCTCTGCAAGTTTTCTTATTTCTTCTGCGACTACAGCAAACCCCCTTCCGGCGTCCCCTGCCCTCGCAGCTTCTATCGCTGCATTCAAGGCAAGCAGATTGGTCTGGTCTGCAATCTCATCTATAACCTCAACTATGGAGCCTATCTCCTCAGAACGTTTACCAAGGTTCTGTATTATGCTCATGGTTTTTTCTGTTGTCATGCCGATATTCTGGAGGCTTTCTATGCTTTTGTATATGGCCTTTCCACCCTCTTCTGCCTCATTAAATGCATCCTGGCTCAATTTATTCGCACCGCCTATCCTGCCGGCAACCTCCTTCACTGTCCTTGTCATTTCTTCGATAGTGCTTGAGGTTTCTGTAACCATGTCTTTCAGAGAGTCTGCATTTTTTGAGATATGTTCGATAGATGAAAGCAGGTTCTCAACGGTCATGGATGTTTCGGTTACCGCCTCTGTCATAAGACCTGTATTTTTTGCAGTTTGCTCTGTAGAAGCAAGCATCTGCTCTATTGTTGAAGATGTCTCCTCCACAGAAGCTGCCATGTTATCCGCACTTTTACCGACCTGCTCTATGGAAGCAGCCATCTCATTTATGGTAACTGATGTTTCATCAACATTCGTTGCGAGCTCTTCTGTGTTCTTTGCCACTTCTCTAATAGATGCGGCCATTTCCTCCATTGAAGATGTAGTCTCATCAATGGCAGATGCCTCTTCCTGGGCAGATTGTGCTATCTGGTTCGAACTCAAAGAAACCTGTTCAGCAGTTGATACAACATGTAACGTAGACTTAACGGCATCGTAGATAATGCCTTTAAGATTTGACGCCATTTTGTTTACCGTCATGCTAAGTGATGCAATTTCATCATCCCCTTTAATGTTTATATCGGTTGTCAGGTCTCCGGACGCCATTTTTTTTGATACATCTTCCAGACGTCTGATCGGCCGGACTATTATCCGGTCCGCAAGCATTTTCATCCCGAGTGCAAACAGCAAAATTGCAGTAAGGACACCTATGAGCAGGATAATAATGTTCCTGCGCAGATTATCATCGATTACTGTCCTGTTAAATCCGATCTTAAGAGTGCCGAGTGGCAGACCGTTTTCACCTGAAATTTTCCGCTCGAGAACCATGAACGAAGAAGCACTCTTACTGGTTCCTTTAGTCAGAGCCTTGTTCTGCGAATCATAGAAGACGGCAAAATCCACCCCCGGGTCTTTCGCTGCCTCCTGCACAAGGTTGTCGAGAGCGATATAGTCAAAATTCGTGTAAGAAGGGATGCTTATCTTATACATGAAGTCTGCTGTTGCATCTGCCTTGGATTTTAGCATGTGCTTAATGGCAGAGATATTATTGATTGCCATAAACATTCCCAGCAGGGAAATGAACAGTATCGTCAGCGTAAGCATCGGAACAAGGAATTTTCTGCGAACAGTGTTAAAAACAAACAACCTCATTTTTCCCCCCTTCTGTAGATGGGTGGCACTGCCACCCATCTATAAGAATTATTCAAATTTAAAATCGAAGGTCTTCGTCACACCTGCCTTCTTAAGCAATGAAAGAGTGTGTTTAAAATCTTCTTTTGTTGTCTTAATAAAGCCCTGAACATTTAATTTCTCCTTCACCGCCTGAGCCTCCGGAGAGGCATCTCCCTTTAGAGAAAGCAGGGCGTCGGAGATCTTTGAGGCAGTCTTTGGATCAGCTTTCTTTGACAGCATCAGAGTCATATCGGGATTCTCGTTCTTGTCCTCTCCTACCTTCTCGAGTGTCGGGAAATCTCCCGCTTTTTTATCCCACACACGATTCTTCACTATGGCTATATCTGCGGTGCCTCTTGAAAGGACATCGAGTGCAGCTCCGTGAGAAGCAGCAATCAGGGTGGTTGCCTTTACATTCTTTATGTTCGGAATAGAACGATAGAAAAATTCTCCTGAAGACGCAAGAGCAGTGAATATCACCCTCTTGCCACTGAAGTAGTCCGCAGAGCCTGTGAATTTTTGTGAACCCTTTGGTGCAATTATAACACCCCAATATGTGCTGTGTCCTTCCTTTGACAGGGGCCTTGCTGATGGAGTAGCAAGGTCTTTGATGATCAAAGTTCCGGCAACCCCTGAACCACTGAACATTGCATCCCCTTCTCCTGCTGCAAACATCTTTGCAGCGGCAGTGTAATTAGGCGCACCAACAAGAGTAGCATCAACACCCTTTTTCTTCAGATATGCAAGTAACGGCTGATACCTCTCGGCAGCTCCTTTATCGTCCTGCATGATGACGATCTTAAATTCGGCTGCATTTGCGGAACCATACATTAGGCTGATTATAAATACCATAAGAATCATATACAGCAAACTCTTTGTCTTCATATACTGTCCCTCCTTTGTCTTATCCCTGCCTGTAAAACAGGCAACATATTCATATTGTTTTTTTAATCACCATTTCCTGGTAGAAATCACATTCCCGGCAGTTATTAATCTTCTGGGCATACGCGCCCTGCACCTTACCGCCGCACATTGTCCCTGCAACAAGGTAACAGACCCGTCCGCCTCTCGGATAAGCAGGGCAGTCGTTTGTCTTATCCCTTCCGCATTTTTTGAATTCCCAGCAATTAGTTTTCCGCTGCACTTTTGCCTCCTTCGTTGATATCCAGCTTTTCCCTTTTAAGAAGCTTTCCGAGGTCTAATAAAATCACGAGCTGATTCTTAAGCTTCCCAACCCCTGTTATGTAATCCGTGTCTATCTCCAACACCTCTTCAGGTGCATTCTCTATAAGTTCTGACCGCATCTTGATAACATGAGAAACTGCATCAACGAGCAAGCCTATCACCTTATTTTCAACTTCAGTGATAACAATCCTCGATGCTTTTGTAATATCTTTAACGGGCAGCTTGAGCCTTTTCCTCAGATTTAAAACAGAGAGTACCCTTCCGCGAAGATTTATTACTCCTTCCATATAAGAAGGAGAGTTGGGAACATTGGTGATATTTCCAACCCTTATTATTTCCTGCACCTGATTTATGGGAACGCCATATTGCTCTCCAAGGGTAAAAACGACAAGCTGTATCTCCTCAGGCTCGTCTCTTATCTCGCCTAAAACATCTTCTGTAAGGCCAGACGGCGGCAAAGATATCTTAGACACCTGCTGACACCTCCTTTCTCTCATAAAAAGCCATAGTGTCAATAATCAATACTATTCGCCCGTCGCCGAGAATGGATGCTCCTGCTATACCGTATGATTTCCCGAATGTATCATCCAGAGGTTTTATTACAATCTCCTGCTGCCCCCTGAGCCTGTCAACAGCTACTGCAAGACGTTTTTCTGTTTTTCCGAGTATTACAAGATAAAATCTCTTTTGTCTTTTTTTGTTAAGGCCGAAAAACTCATTAAGTCTGACAACCGGCAGTATTTTTTCCCTGAACCTTACTACCTCATGATTGTTTATGACATGAATATCTTCTTCTTTAACCTTAACGCTTTCATCAACAGCGCTCATTGGTATGGCATAAATCTCTCCCCCTGCCTCTGCCATCAATGCCGGTATTATTGCAAGGCTCAACGGAAGCTTTATGGTAAACGTAGTCCCTTTCTCCGGTATGCTGTCCACAATAACTTGTCCGTTTAATCTGGAAATATTCTTATTCACGACATCGAGACCTATTCCCCTTCCCGAAACATCTGTAGTCTCTTCTCTCGTTGTAAATCCAGCAGAGAATATTAGAGAAAGGACACCGTCCTCATCGAGAAAATCTTCTGGTTTTATTAAGCCCTTCTCAATGCCTGCTTCTCTTACCTTTTCAAAATTGATTCCCCTTCCATCGTCTTTAACTTTTATAATCACATAATTTGACTCCTGGCCTGCTGAAAGCGTAATTTTCCCTTTGCGGCTTTTCCCATTTTTTATCCTCTCTTCTGCGGGCTCTATCCCATGGTCTATGGCATTTCTGATTATATGCAGGAGGGGCTCTTCAAGTTCATCTATAACAGTCTTGTCGAGTTCTGTGTCTTCGCCTTCAAATGCTAACTGAATCTCCTTGCCCTGTGATTTTGCGAGGTCCCTCACCATCCTCGGGAATTTATTAAAAACATTACCTACAGGCAGCATCCTAACCTTCATTATCCCTTCCTGAAGTTCTGATACAGTTTTGCCCATGAGCTCGAATCCCTCGCTTAATTCTTTTGTAAGGGGCTTATTATTCACTACTCCTTTTATCTGTGTCCCTATCTGATTAAGCCTTGTCTTGAAAATCACAAGCTCCCCGACAAGATTAAGGAGATTATCAAGTTTTTTAAAATCTACCTTAATGGTGTCTGTCTTTGTGCCGAGATATGAGAGAAGGTCAACTGCCTGTATATCAGGCCCGTTGCCTGAGCCTTCCAGGAGTTGTTGAAGGCTGAATATATTTTCTGTAAGGTCAGGGTTGATTGTCGGATCTTTTTCTATTGTGCGAAGAGTGTTTCTAATAATATTTGCACTACCAAGAAGACCGTCTATTACCCTATCAAGTCCTATTTCATTATCATTGACCTTTTTAAGGAGTTCTTCCACCTGATGTAAGTATAATTTCAAGGATTCAAACCCCATCATCCCGGAATTGCCCTTGAACGTATGAAGCAAACCCAATGTGTTGAGGATAACATCCCTGTTGACTCCGTTCTTTTCCAACAACAAGAGTGAATCATCGAAAGCACTTAGATGTCCATTTGCATCATCAAGATAGTCTTTTATAAGCGCCGAATAGTTCATATTCATAGTTCAAAGCCGATGTTTGGTTCCCGCTTCCATCAGGGCTGAAGGTTTTTTAGCAAGCACCTTTCCAATAAGGTCATAAAGCACCTCTGACTTAAATGGCTTTACAATATAACCCCATGCCCCGAGTTTCATTGCCTTAACGGTATCTTCCTCTTTTCCCTCTGTGCTTATAACCACAATGGGAATATGTCTATAGAGACCATCCCTCTTGAGTTTTTCCATAAATTGCACTCCGTTCATCACAGGCATATTTATATCAAGAAGTATAAGCTCAATCCCATTTTCTCTTGATAAAACATCGAGTGCCTCAAGTCCGTTCATCGCATCAACGATTGCACAGCCCTTATATTTCATCAAGACCAGCCTGTACATCTGATGTATTAATTTAGAGTCATCTACAATCAACACTTTATTTAAGGTGGACATCTTACCCTCCTTGCTTATCCGGCACTTTTGTCAAAGTGACGGATTTATTTATTTAGTCATTACAGGGATACCGCAGTCCTCAATTTTTTTAGTAAGGTCATTCATGTCTATTGGTTTTTCATAATAATGATGAGCTCCTCTCCTGTAGGCTAAATCCTTCATCTCGTCAGAGCCATAGGCTGTCATTATGATTACTTTTGTTTCAGGGCTTATACGTTTTACATAGCTTAGGAGTTCAAGCCCTTCTATCCCGTCTATTCCGCTTAATCTTATGTCTGCAATAACAAGGTCAAATTTGTAACGGTCCAATGCCTCTTCTGCCTCCTCTATCCTGCTGCTTGTTATTACCAGCGTATTCTCGTTACTTAAAAGGTGTGAGAGCGCCATTAATATTGCTGGCTCATCATCAACAATCAAAATCCTTTTCACAATTACCTCCCGGCTAATCCCCCTCGGCCCCTCTTTAGTAAAAGAGGTCGGGGGATTTATAATTTTTTATTAATGGTTGCAAGAGAAATGCCAGCGGGATTAAGGTCAAGATTAAGAAAAAAATTTAGATTTGGCTATGGTATATCTGTAAAATTTCTTTACCTGAACCTCAATCTTAACCTTTTGCTATGTCTGAAAATCGGACGGTATGGTTGAAAATCAATCAGTCAAGGTTATATGTCTTTATCTTTTCATTGAGAGTTGAGCGTGCAATCCCGAGTATCTGCGCAGCCTTGGTCCGGTTATTAGCGACTGATGCAAGAACCATTTTGATGTGCTGGCACTCCATATCCTTGAGTGTGAGTGATTTGGTATTTTTCGTGGTTAGGTTTGCAGGCAATCCCATATCCTGGACTGTTATTACCTCTCCATGACATAAAATCACGGCCCTCTCCAATACATTTCGCAACTCTCTAATATTGCCAGGCCAGTTGTAACCACAGAGGATATCTATTGCATCCTTATCAATAGACCTTATCTTTTTATTCATATTTCCGGCAATATCAGCTATAAAGAATTCTGAAAGTAAAGGGATATCTTCAAAACGTTCCTTTAATGGAGGTATGGTCATCGGTATTACATTCAGTCTGTAATAAAGGTCTTCCCGGAAAGAGCCATCTTTTACAGCCATTCCAAGGTCTTTGTTTGTTGCAGCAATAATCCTGATATCAACCTTTATGTCTTTTGTGCCGCCAAGGCGGCGAAATGTTTTAGTTTCAATGACTCTCAGAAGTTTTGCCTGGATGGTAAGAGGCATATCGCCTATTTCATCCAGGAATAGAGTTCCTCTATCAGCAATCTCGAGAAGACCTTTCTTTGAGGACTTTGCATCAGTAAATGCCCCTGCCTCGTAACCAAAAAGCTCGCTTTCAAGGATATTATCAGGGATAGAGGCACAGTTTATGTCCACAAAGGGGTAGCTGCCTCTGATGCTTAATGAGTGGATATTCCTCGCAACGAGTTCTTTGCCTGTGCCTGTTTCACCCTGTATCAGCAGAGTTGTAGAATGATTTTCAGCCATCAGGTTAATCATGTGGATAAGCCCCTGCACTGCCTTGCTTCTTCCTATAATTGGATACGGCCCTCTTTTGCAGAGCATTAGCTCCTGCCTTAATCTTATTATCTCTGAGCTCTTGTCAATTATAGCCCCGAGCTCATCAAGGTCTATGGGTTTCTGGAAGTAATTTTCTGCGCCGAGTTTAATGGCGTCTATTGCATCTTTAATCTCACCAAAAGCTGTCATTATATAGACTATCGAACCAGAAGAGTTAGTTTTAATCTCCTTTAAGAGATTCAGTCCATAAATATCCGGGAGTCTAAGGTCAAGGAGGATTATATCCGGCAGGTTTTTCAGGGCTATATCTAAACCTTTAGCCCCTGTGTCAGCAAGTATGACCTCATAATTTTTTTTCTCAAAAAAGACCTTGAGGGCAAATTGTATTGCAGAGTCATCATCGATTATAAGTATTTGCATCAATATATCAGACCTTTTTCAGACTTAAAACCCCTTATGCTTGTGGTCAACCGTCCAATGTCATAGGACCGGCCGCTGTTCGGGCATATAAGGCAGATTTTTACCTTACCCTTTAGCCTTTTGAAAAAAACATGAAACCCTTTCTGGTAAGCACAGTTTGTACATTGTCTGAATTCTTCCATCTTAATAACTCCTGTATTTGTTTGTTATCGGAAATCTCCTGTCTTTGCCAAATGCCCTTGGCGTTATTTTTATGCCAGGAGGCGACTGTCTCCTTTTATACTCACTTGTGTCAATCATTCTGATAACCTTCTCCGCACATGCTGTATCACAGCCTAAGGTTAATATCTCCTCAAAGCTTTTGTCATCTTCTATATAAGCCTTTAGTATTGGGTCGAGCACAGGATAAGGAGGTAGCATGTCTGTGTCTTTCTGGTCAGGTTTGAGTTCTGCCGAAGGTTCCTTCCATAATATCCTTTCAGGTATAACTGCACAACTCTCTTTTGAATTTTTCCATCTGCAGAGTTTATACACAAGGGTTTTAGGCACATCCTTTATAACAGCAAACCCCCCTGCCATGTCCCCATAAAGTGTAGCATATCCGACGCTCATCTCTGATTTGTTTCCTGTTGTCAGGACAAGCCATCCAAATTTATTGGAGAAAGCCATAAGGATATTACCCCTTATTCGTGCCTGAAGGTTCTCTTCTGTAGTATTTTCAGGGAGTCCCCCGAAGTTCGCCTTCAGACTTTCACGGTAAGTTTCAAAAATTTTATTAATCGGAACCTCGATTATTTTAATGCCGAGATTATTAACGAGCTCATAAGAATCCTCCCGGCTTTCTTTTGATGTATATGGAGAGGGCATAAAAATCCCGGTAACATTTTCTTTTCCTATAGCATCAACTGCAATCGAAGCTACAAGTGCAGAGTCAACTCCCCCGCTTAACCCGATGACAACCTTTTTAAAGCCATTTTTATTCACATAATCTTTTGTGCCTAAAATGAG
>JAKALU010000092.1 GCA_021824065.1 Nitrospirota bacterium | reverse complement strand
CGTGGCTTTTGAGGATATTAATCCGCAGGCCCCTGTGCATACACTGGTTATCCCCAAAAAGCATATCTCAACAAACCTTGACCTTAAAGAAGAAGACAATAATCTTATCGGTCATATGTTCCAGGTGGCAAATAAGATTGCAAAGGATAAAGGGATAGCAGAGCGTGGGTTCAGGCTTGTGATGAACTGCAATCCCGAATCAGGCCAGGCTGTTTATCACATCCACCTTCATATCCTCGGCGGGCGTCATATGCACTGGCCTCCGGGATAAAAAGAAGGGTTCAAGGGGACGAGGTGTCAAGGGGTCGGGTGAAAGCAAAAGAAAAGACTTGGACCCTTGAATCCTGGAACCCTCGAACCCTGTCTGTTTCAGGGCTTATAATATTTTTTCTTCTTTTTTAAATATTCCTGCTCAACTTTTCCTTCAGGATAATCATGAGGATACTTGTATCCAACCCCGTGGCCGATTTTCTTCGCACCCGGATAATGGCTGTCTTTAAGATGGTCAGGGACTTCCATTGTCTCTTCTGAAGCAACATCTTTCAATGCCTCTTCTATCGCTGTATAAGCTGCATTGCCTTTTGGCGCATTAGCAATATAAATGACTGCCTCTGCCAATGGGATGCGAGCCTCAGGCATTCCTACAAATTCAACTGCTTTTAAAGCTGATGTTGCAAGGACTAATGCCATCGGGTCTTTAAGCCCGACATCCTCCGCAGCACATATTACTATGCGCCTTGCAATAAAGCGCGGGTCTTCTCCGGCATAAAGCATCTTTGCAAGATAATATATTGCTGCATCAGGGTCAGAGCCGCGCATGCTCTTTATGAAAGCTGAGATTGTGTCATAGTGCTGGTCTCCTTTTTTATCATAGACAACTGCCTTTTTCTGAATCGACTCCTCTGCAATCTCCTTTGTGATTACAATCTCACCCTTTTCATCAGGGGGGGTTGTTAGAGTTGCTATCTCCAAGGCAGACAGTGCCTTTCTTGCATCGCCATCAGACATCTTTGCTATATGTTCAAGACTGTTTTTCTTAAAGGTGATATTTAAATTTCCAAGCCCCCTCTCTTTATCATTCAGGGCATTCCTTAAAACTACAAGCAGGTCTTCTTGAGATAATGGTTTTAGCTCAAATACCTGACTTCTTGACAGAAGTGCTGAATTAACATAAAAGAAAGGATTCTCAACTGTTGCTGCTATGAGCGTGATGTTTCCTTCTTCCACGTCAGGCAAAAGTGCATCCTGCTGAAGTTTATTGAACCTGTGAATCTCATCAAGGAAAAGTATAGTCCGACCACCTGCTAATTTCTGCTGCCTTGCAGTTTTTATAACTTTTCTGAGTTCCTCAAGTCCTACTGTTGCTGCATTAAGCCATTCGAAATGTGCATTTGTTTTATTGGCAATGACCTTAGCCAGAGCAGTCTTTCCGGTTCCCGGCGGACCATAAAGTATTATTGAAGTGATTCTATCTGCTTCTATTGCCCTTCTTAAGAGTTTTCCCTTCCCGAGGATATGCCCCTGACCTACATATTCATCCATTGTCGTCGGGCACATTCTGTAGGCAAGAGGGTCTTTTACTTCAGTATTTTTATTAAACAGGCCCATAATTGATAGTCACTTTTTAATATTCTTAAGACTTTCGATTGTTGCCTTAAGAATCTCTTTAGGTTCAGGTCTACATACAGGACAATATGGTTCCCCCAGATCCAGGAGGCACACGTGCCCTCATTCAAGGCAACATATACATTTATCCATTGGTTCTTTACAAACAGGGCATATCTCCATAATTATTTAAATTATATCATGTTATCATGATTCCGCCTTAAAGACAGACAAAGGCATTTCTCGCAACACACCTGATAATTTTAATTTGAAGTTGACAGCGATGATATTCTCATTTATATTTTTAACAAGGGGGTAGAGGGGTAATGGGTCTTAAGGAAGCAAAAAAATATATAGCTGAATTGCATAGGAAACAAGATGACCCATATCTGTGGCCTGACTTTCTTACAGGCCTCCCTGATAAAGCCGCAATAATACAGAAAGTATCAGAGGTTTATGACCAAATCGGGGAATATTGTATCTCGGTTATAAAAATAGCAAATATTCAGCCATATCTGATTAAGTATGGCCCTGACAGGCATGCAGAGATTATTCAATGGACTGCTGCTATACTCAAGACAACGGCTGATAAATACAAGACCTTTGTCGGTACATGCTGCACACATGATTTTATTGCTGTATGTAATACAAAAAGCTCAAAGACCTTTATAAATGAGGCAACAAAGCTGTTTGAGAAAAAGGCATTAACTTTATACAACAAGGAAGATCTGAAAAAAGGCAAAGTTTTGTCCTTTATGAAAGAAGGCAAAAGAATAGATATCGGCTTCATGAAACTGATTTCTTGCAGCATAAGCGACAAGACCGATATACCAAAAGACCATCTTATCCCCCACCTCGGAAAACTCTGCATAGAGCTTGAAAGAGATATGTGATAGCAACACAATGTTTTTGTTAGGTTTGATCTAAAGAGCTATTCCCAATTTCTCTCGGCAGACAAACTCTCGGATTTATTTCAGAAAAACAGTCTGACTCTCCTCAGCGAGTCCGCGTGTGTGCGGACGAAATCGCCGAGGAGACTGGACAAGCCAGAATGACATGGATAAGGGATCTGACATCGTCAGTCAGGTCAAGTTCAAGTTTTTACATTTATATCAAGAGTATATAGTCTGCTATTCCTTGTTCAAAATGTTCATCATCATAAGCAGCAGCTATAAGGATATCTGATATGGATTTCCCTTTCTTGTTCATTTTTTGCATTACTCTTTCCGGTATCCCAAGTCTGTATTCGATATGCCCCCTGCCAGATATAACAATCAAAGGCATCCCAATTGTCCCGGCTGTCAGATAATGCACTATGGTCTCTGCCATCATCTCATCCTTGATCGATTGTGCAAGGATGAAGTTCTCTTCTGTTATCTCTTCATGAGGATGCTTTCTATAAATGTCAGTTATGGCCTCTTTATATTCGTTACTGCAATTCTTTACCTCTTCCTCATTCAGCTGGAAGCCGTTTAGTTCCTGTTTGCCTAATCCGTATTTTGCAACAGCAGATGCAACGTTTCTCGGAATATTAAGGCCGATTATCTTCAACCTGTTTTTTACAGCAATTTCAACAATGTCCATATAGTGATTTAAATCAAATCCCTCTGGCCCTGTTTCATAAAGGCTCAGTAATTGTTCAAAGGGGATGACCCCTGCCATATAATAATCAAGCAGCGTCTGCTGAAGCACATTAAACATCTCAAGGCCAATGGATGGTTTAAAGCCATTAAATATAAGTCCTGAAATTACATCGTTCTGGAAGGACAGAATCTCCGGGACCTGATGGAACTCTCCGATATAGATGATATCCTTATCAGCTACTATTTCTAAAAAGGTATCGAAATCGACAGGGGAGTTTTCCTTTGTATCTCGAATGCTGTAGGTCAACTTTTTATCCTTTTATCCCTATGGCAATCATCTTGTTTTTTATCTCCTTTATCCTGTCTCTTATCTTTGCTGCGCGTTCAAATTCAAGCTTCTTTGCAGCTTCTTTCATCTCCTGTTCAAGGCGTCTAAGTGTTGCATCGTCATATCCGTATTCAGCCTTTTCCTCTGCCGCTGCAGGCACTGTCCAGTAATCTGATTCATATATAGAGCTTAATATATCTTTTATATTGCTCTTAACAGTCTCGGGGGTAATGTTCATCTCTTTGTTGTATTTTTCCTGTAGTATCCTCCTTCTGTTAGTCTCATCCAGTGCCCTCTGTATCGAACCTGTAATATTATCTGCGTAGAGGATAACCTCGCCGTTTATATTACGGGCAGCTCGCCCCGCTGTTTGTATTAGAGAGCGTTCTGAGCGAAGAAAGCCTTCTTTATCAGCATCGAATATAGCAACCATGGACACCTCTGGAAGGTCGAGCCCCTCCCTCAGGAGGTTTACTCCGACTAACACATCAAATTCCCCGAGCCGCAAGTCTCTTATTATCTCAATCCTCTCCAGCGTATCTATATCAGAATGGAGATACCTTGCCTTTACTCCGAGATTGAGATAATAGTCGGTCAAGTCTTCCGCCATTTTCTTTGTCAGTGTTGTAACCAATACCCGCTCGGCCCGTTCCGCCCGTTTTTTAATTTCATCAAGCAGGTCTTCAACCTGCGATGATACCGGCCTTACTGTTAATTTTGGGTCAATCAAACCTGTTGGTCTTATAATCTGCTCAACAACCCTTCTGCCTGATTTTTCGAGTTCATAATGTCCTGGAGTGGCAGATACATATATCGCCTGTTGCACTCTGTGCTCAAATTCTTTGAATGTCAAAGGTCTGTTATCAAGCGCTGAAGGGAGTCTGAATCCATAATCAACGAGCGTCTGTTTCCTTGAGCGGTCGCCTTCGTACATGCCTCCTACCTGTGGTACAGTTGCGTGTGATTCGTCTATCACAATCAGGAAATCCTCAGGAAAATAATCAATCAAAGTATATGGCGGCTCCCCTGCTGCCCTTCCGCTTAAATGCCTTGAATAGTTCTCAATGCCGTGGCAATAACCGAATTCCCTTAACATTTCAAGGTCGAATCTTGTCCTTTGTTCAACCCTCTGTGCTTCAAGAACCTTTCCCTGTTTCATGAAAAATTCAATCCTTTCTTTCATCTCATCTTCTATTCTCTTTAATGCAGGTTCAAGCTTTTCCCTTGGTGTTATCCAGTGGCTGTTAGGGAATATTGCAATCTTCTCAAACCTCCTGAATTTCTCTCCTGTCAGAGGGTCAAATTCATTAATTGCATCTATGTCGCTGCCAAAGAACTCAACCCTTATGCCTTTATCCAGAGAGAAAGAAGGGTAAACCTCAACAATATCTCCCCTTACCCTGAATGAGCCCCTTCTGAAATCAACATCGGAGCGGCTATACTGCATCTCAACGAGTCTTCTTAATATCTCATCCCTCTCTGTATGCATACCTTCCTCTATCATAAGGTGCATGTCCATGTAATCCTGAGGCGAGCCAATGCCGTATATGCATGATACAGATGCAACAACAATTGTATCCCTTCTCTCAAGCACAGCCCTTGTTGCTGAATGTCTCAGTCTGTCTATGTCATCATTTATCAAAGCATCTTTTTCGATATATGTGTCGGTTGTCGGGATATATGCCTCAGGCTGGTAATAGTCATAGTAGCTCACAAAAAACTCCACTGCATTTTCGGGGAATAACTCTTTAAATTCACCGTATAACTGCGCAGCGAGTGTCTTGTTATGCGCGATGACGAGAACAGGCTTATTCGCATTTGCAATCACATTTGCGACTGTAAAGGTCTTGCCAGAGCCGGTCACCCCGAGCAATACCTGATGCTTAAGGCCCTTTTCAATTCCCCATGTAAGCTCTTTAATTGCTTTGGGCTGGTCGCCTTTTGGTATAAAGGATGTGGAGAGCCTGAATCTGTCCATTAGTAATTTTAACCTGAATGGTGAAGATAATGTTAACTCTAAAATTATAAATTGATTTTATCTATTTTTTATTATTGACAAATTGACATATAACTTGGTATAAAATCTAACCTTGTAAGACTTCTTTTTTTAAAAAATCTAATGATGGGAGGGGACAATATGAAATTAGGTGTATTTGTTAGTGATTTTAAGCTTACGGCTGATACTCTTGATAGGTTGAAAGCCGACAAGCTGGGTATCATATTTGTTCAGAATGGCGTGTATCATGCAACGACAAAAGAAAATGGAAAGGTTTCTTCTCTGCTGGATAAAACGGCAAACCTTTATGCTTTATCTGAAGATATACAGATAAGGGGTCTTAAAGAAACTGATGTTGATAAAAGGGTGAAGGTTGTGAATTATGGCGATGTGGTAGACCTCATTTTTAATGAATACGATAAAATAGCTTGGCTTTAGGAGGTAAGATTATGGCAACTTTAACTATAGGATGTTTCCCAGGACTTGTAGGTAATATGACTTATGACTTTGCATTAAAACTTGCTGAGGCTGCGGCAAATAAAGGGCACAAGGTAAACTTATGGTTTTCAGGAAATGCAACCGGTTCTATTAAGTCACACCAGAAGCACCTCAAAGACTACTCAACCGGAGAGAAATACCTGAAGGCCCTTCTTGAAAAAGGCGTGGAGATCTGCACGTGTGAGGCGTGCACAGTAGCCAGAGGTATTCAGAAGACAGAAGGTATAGAGAAAATACAGTGGAATGCAATGCACTGGTATCTTGCAAAGATACACAGCTCTGACAGAGTCCTTCAGATAGGAGGTGAATAAGATGGGCGATGTAAAACTTGCTTTTATTGTGCAGAGACCTCAGTATAAAGGAGAGACTTCAAGGCTTGCAATAACCCATGCTATAGCTTATCAGACTGTGGAGATACTGCTTGAGGATGGTGACACAGTAACGCCTAAATTATGCTTTGTGGGGGAAGGCGTGCTCGGGCTTCAAAAAGGTCAGAAGGCGATGGACCTTTACGGAATAACAAGCACAGAGTCACATATGAAGAATACCCTTCTTGTTGACCTCGATGTGCTTGTGTGCAAAGAGGACCTGGCTAAGTATGGTATCCCTGAGGATGCAATGCCTGACGCAGAGGATATGGGCGCTGATAAAAAAATACAGGTCGTGCCGTTTTCCGAAATACAAAAGGTTATAGAAGATTCGAAGCACGTACTTTTCTTTTAAAAACAAGAAAGGAGGATTATACGAATGGGTGAATTAAGCAGCAAAACACCTGACCAAACACTTGATGTCCTTGGTAGGGTATGCCCCTATCCACTTGTATTGACAAAAAAAACAGTCGAAAAGATGTCAAGCGGACAGATATTAAAGATTCTTTGTGATGCCCCTGCCTCAGCAGAAGACTCGCTTCCAAAGTGGGCTGAGAAACAGGGCTACAAGTTCGAGTCTGTAAAGGATGAAGCCCAGGGGACTTGGGATATTTATATTCAGAAGACCTAAAACGTAAAAAGTTCGAAATTTAAAAAAAGGGAGGCTTAGCCTCCCTTTTTTATTGCCTTTTGCATCTCTTATCACGTCTGCCTGAAAATATTTGGAAATCAAGCTGCATAGCAGTATAATTTTTATATGTATAAAAAAATTCTCACTGCAGTCAACGAACACCTGAACTCTGAGGTCACTGCCAGATATGCTACGAACCTTGCACGGACATGTGAGGCAAAACTTTATCTTTGTTTTATTGCTGAGAAAGGTCAGTCGACAGCGAGCATTGAAAGGGCAGAGGAAGCGATAAAAAGAATATTCATCGAAGCAGAAAAGGTGGATATCAAAGTTGAAGCCATAACAGAGACAGGAGACCCAGCAAAAAAAGTAGGAGAGATTGTCAGACACGAGGACATTGATGTTGTCTTTGCATCAACAAGGAGAGAGGATATCGAAAGGAGATTTTATGCCGGCACTACAGCGCGAAGACTTTCGATAAATCTTCCGTGTTCTGTAGCATTGGTGAGAGTAGCCCATGCAGGAAGGATACATCCCAGAGAAATACTTGTTCCGCTAAAGGCAAGGATAGACCATGTAGAGGAGAGGGCATATTTTACCGCAAAGATTGCCCAGGCATTCGATTCAAAGGTATCCCTCTTTCATGCGCCTGAATCAATATCGAAATTCTTTCACGGAGAACTTCACCTGACACCCCTCGAGTGGGAGGAGAAGTTGCCGAAAGACATATCGCATTTTATGGAACATTTACGCCGGTATAAGATTGCCCATACTGGAAAATCTATCCCTGGCAAGATTGGCAAGACAATTGCGATAGAAGCATTCTCTAAAAGGCACGACCTTATTATAATGGGTGCGAGCGAAAGGAGCCTGCTGAGTTCTATTCTAAGAGGAAATCCTGTTGAGGAAGTGCTCAGGGATACGCCGTGCGACCTGATAATTTTAAAACCACGGCAATGAAACCATGAAGAGAAAGGCATTGCATGGTATTTGAGCGGATTCTTTTGCCGATATTTCGACAGCAACCCCCCTTACATCCCCCCTTACCAAGGGGGGACATGAGGGGGGTGAGGCAAAAGCCCTCGGAGGTCGAAGACCGAGAATGAGCGAGAATATTATGCAATGCTTTCTCTGGGCGATAAATGAAAATACATAATCTCACAAAAGAAGAGGTCTTCCGCACACTTGTAGCTTCGGAAAATGGACTTACAGAAGAAGAGGCTCAAAGGCGTCTTTCTGAATTCGGGTTCAATGAGATAAAAGAGGTAAAGAAAAAAGCTCTATATGTCAAATTTCTTGAACAATTTACTCATTTTCTTGCAATGCTTCTCTGGTTGGCAGCCTTCATGTCATTCCTTTCAGAATATCTTCATCCAGGCGAAGGCATGCTCACCCTCGGCATCGCAATAATAGCAGTAATACTTATCAATGCAGTATTCACCTTTATTCAGGAATACCGCGCAGAAAAGGCGCTTGAAGAATTGAAAAAACTGCTTCCGTTCAAAGTAAAGATTTTAAGGGACGGGAAAGAAAAAGAAGTGCACGCTAAAGAAATCGTGCCGGGAGACATTATTCTTCTTGCCGAAGGGGATAAAATCCCTGCCGATTCAAGGGTTCTTGAGGCAGCAGTCTTGAAAGTGAATAATGCGCCATTGACCGGCGAATCCGAACCAGCCTTGCGAAATCCGGATATTTACAAAGGCGAGTTTATAGAAAGCCCCAATATTGCTTTTGCAGGTACGACCGTAGTGAGCGGTTCGGGAAAGGCGGTTGCATTTTCAACAGGCATGAGAACGGAATTCGGCCGTATCGCGCATCTTACGAGCGCTGTTGAAGCCGGGCTCAGTCCTTTGCAGAAAGAGATTATAAGAGTAACGAGGATTATAGCAGTAATTGCTATGACAACAGGTCTCTTCTTTTTCGCAGTAGGAACGCTTACTGGTAGAAGTTTCTGGCATAACTTGCTATTTGCAATCGGAATTACCATTGCAAATGTCCCGGAAGGTCTCTTACCAACAGTTACGCTTGCATTAGCCATGGGTAGTCAGAGAATGGCGGGGAAAAAAGCATTGATAAAGACCCTTACGTCTGTAGAAACACTTGGGGCAGTTACGGTCATATGCACAGACAAAACAGGCACACTCACGCAGAATAAAATGGCTGCTACAAAGATTTGGTTTAACGATAAGGTTATTGATGTAAAAGATATTAAAAGAGATGACAATTCTTTTTTGCTGAAAATCGCCTATCTCTGCAACAATGCCCGCTTTGTAGATGAACAGTATAAAGGAGACCCAACAGAGGTTGCTCTGTTTAAAGTTGCAAGGGAAACAATAGGTGAGATAAAGGCAGAGCGTATATCAGAGATACCTTTTGACTCAGAGAGAAAAAGAATGACAACTGTCTACAAGTGGACAAGGGGTCAAGGGGTCAAGTGGTCGAGTGAAAAAACACTTGAATCCTTGAATCCTCGAACCCTCGAACCCTCTGAGTTTATTGCCTTCACAAAGGGTGCTATGGAGAGCGTCCTTCCGTTGTGCGGTCATTTGCTGATTGATGGCAAAGAAGTACGGATGGATGAAACTCTCAGGGAAAAGGCAATGGGAGCTTATCATGATTTAATGGATACGGGACTGAGGGTGCTTACATTTGCATACAGGGAGATGAGAGAAAAAGGAGAGATGAAAACTGAGGAGATAGAAACTGACATGATCTTCGCAGGGTTAATCGGCCTCGAAGACCCTCCAAGACCTGAAGTGCCTGATGCGATTAGAAAATGTTGTGATGCAGGAATAAAGGTGATAATGATTACAGGTGATGGAAGTAGAACCGCACTTGCCATAGCAAAAGAGATAGGACTTATCAAAGGTAATCCCGCTGTGGTTGAAGGCCATGAATTTAATCAGATGAGCGATAAAGAACTAAGGGAAAAGCTCTCAGAAAAAGAGGTCATATTCGCGAGGATGACACCAAAACATAAGATGAGAGTTGTTTCAATCCTGAAAGAAGAGGGCGAGGTGGTTGCTGTAACAGGGGATGGCGTTAATGATGCACCTGCATTGAAGAAGGCTGATATAGGGATATCAATGGGAATCTCAGGAACTGATGTAGCAAAAGAGGCATCGGACATGGTTCTGCTTGATGACAATTTTGCAACTATTGTCAATGCAGTCGAGGAGGGAAGGACGATATTTGAGAACATCAAGAAATTTATTACGTATATTTTTGCACATTTGACACCAGAAGCGATTCCTTATATATTATTTTCAATTTTCAGAATACCGCTTCCTATCACAGTATTGCAGATTCTCGCAATTGACCTTGGAACTGAGACTATCCCGGCACTTGGGCTTGGAGCCGACCCCCCGGAACCTAATATCATGAAGAATCCCCCAAGATCAAAGACAAGTAGACTCATAGATAAAGCACTTCTTTTCAGGGGCTATATATTTCTCGGGCTTATAGGTACGATTGGAGTTCTATCTGCATATTTCTTTGTCCTTTTCAGAGGAAACTGGAAATGGGGAATCGAACTGCCTATAGATGCTGGTTTGGTTCATCAGGCATCAACAGCAACTTTTTTAGGGATAGTGATAATGCAGATAGGTAATGTCTTCGCTTGCAGGACGCAGACAGAATCAGTCTTTAAAATCGGACTATTCGGAAATAAGCTGATACTCTGGGGCATTTTAATGGAGATACTCCTGTCCGTCTTCATCATCTATCATCCGTGGGGCAATAAAATATTCTCCACAGCGCCTTTGCCCCTTAGCGTCTGGCTTTTGTTAATACCGTTTATGTTCATGGTCTTTTTTGCAGAGGAACTGAGAAAGTTTATGGCGCGATACCGGTTGAGGTAATTCTGACTATTGACAATTCGCAGTGGAAGGAGTAGATTAAATCAAATAGCAGCCGAAGTTCTCTCAAAGAGAGGACGCGGGGGACCCAGAATTTGGGGCGTATTCCGAAAGGATAGGGAACTTCCATTCCCGAGCCCGACAGCTAACCTCGCAGGCGTTTGGAAGGGCAAAGGCCGAAATTAAAGACCGCCGCCCA
>JAKALU010000091.1 GCA_021824065.1 Nitrospirota bacterium | reverse complement strand
AGAAAAGGGTTCGGGGAGTGTTAAGTAAAAACCGAAAATAAAAGCTATAGCTATAAAAACAAAAAATATCTTCGAGATTATTCTTCCACCCTGTTCGCTAATTTCGAGAATTCTATCTAACAATTTCTTTTTTTGAGCTTCTACGGTCGCTTCTGCGCTATCCGCTCTGATTTCAGCTTTACTTCTTTCCTCTCTTTCACGCATAAGCTCATCTTTCGTCTCGGCCCTCGCAGCCTCACGTGCTTTGTTTAGAATTTCTTCTATTGTTCCTTCTGTAAAAGCCTCTACTTTACCTAAAGTTAAATCCATCAAAGCATTTTTTGCCTCAATCGAATACCTAAGAAGCAAATAATCATCCTCGGTTAACTCGCCTTGCTCTCTAAGTTTCTCAATTTCCTCTAAATATTTATTCCAAAGATATTGCGATGGATTTAATGCTGCATAACAATCTGCAATAATTCTCTTACGAGGAAAATCAGGCGCTCTTAACGGTTTCTTAAGCCATACAAGTGTTGCTAAAGTATAATCTGGGATGCAAAGCGGCACTGCTGCACTACTATAAACATCTTTGAGATAATTCATGCTGGCACGGGCTAAAGAATAATTCGTTGTAACAAAAATTGCTCTACAGGATTCGATTTTATATTCTGGTTGCCCTTTGCGCAAACGATAGATTGCAGTTAATGAATCAATATCATGTCTCACTGCTTCATCACGAAGATAACCAACTTCTTTTTTCAAAAAAGATTCAAAAATTGTCTCATCTAATCCTAGCGATTCAGCATGTAAAGGTTTTTCCTTGACCTGGATATGAATAGACCGTAAAAGTTTTGGTAAACGAGCTATTATAAATTCTATATCGCTAGGTTTATAGTTTGAATTGATAAAAAAACTAATAGTTTCACCATAGATCATTTTCTTATTCTTTTTATTTGCAGGATTTTTGAGAATAATAACAGCAGTATCTAGGATATGTTGCATTTCATTTAGAGTATGCTCAAATATTTTCAGGTTAGTATTTTGCTCAAAAAGCATATCAATCAACTCTTTGCATGGTATTCGCAGGCTTTCAGTCGCATAACCTAAAGCACGGAATAAGAAATTAGTATCAAAGTATATCTCTACATTATCAAAATGTTGCTGAACTCGGCCTAATTCAGGAAAGAGTAATACATCAGCTAACATACGGCCTTTGACTATAGTTTCTAAATAGTTAAACCCTTCTGGATCACTCTTATAAAGATCCTCTGTAAAGGAATTAACAAGAAATTCTGCATTTTTTACACGATTATTAGAAATCTGAATTGGTAAACCTTCAGAAGCAGCTGATAGAATAGGCAATGAATGCTCTTCAAGATAAGCATGTAAGGCGGACTCAGCTTCTTCTTCTTTCCATGCTATATTAAATTTTTTAGAACAGAATTCTATAAGTTTCTTAATCAGAGCTTCGTGACAACGTATTACTTGCTCTCTATCTTTAACAATATTAAACTTTGCAAGAGCTTCGTTATTTTTACGATAAATCCCTTTATCATTTAGAATGTATTTATTCTTTTCAGCGCGCTTTAGTATAGTTTTAAGAGCATTCTGTGGAATTTTTAATCCAAATGTTTCCTTAATCGAATTTTGAAGGTCTGGTAGAGAAACAACCTCTTGCGCAGACTTACTAAGACATTCAGCAATGAATGGAACAAAGTTGTCGATATAATCATGCCCTTGATCCCAATTAACTTTAATAATTGCTAAACTAGTTATTACTTTTTCAGATGTTTTATTCATAGTATTATTATGCCCTTATCCACATCTTAATCCTTCGCCCCTTTAAACTCCCTCTCAACCAAAATTTCCTTCTTCACATATTATCCTCAAACAACCTCTCCACCCTCTCATCCAATGGCATTTCCCTTCATAGTCCGTTTATCACTTTAATCTGTTTTTTCCCTGAATTAAACTTCACCAGCTTCTTCCAATCAACCTTTCCATCAATGCAAAATTCCTTCATAAAATCCATAGTGAATTTATTGATGATTTGAGCATAGGCAATCATAAATTTTTCATTCCGTTCTTTCGCCTTGTGGCCAAGAGGTTCAATAATTTCAGTATATAGACTCTCATTGCCGGAAATAAATTCCCAAAATTGTTGGCCGCAATATTTGAAATATTCTCCTTTATCTGGCTTATTGTCTTTTCCATAGCAGCACCCATTGATTGCAACAACATGAACATTTGGATTATTGGTTCTTAAAATTCTTTTTGTTTTTTTAAAATCTTCTTTGAGTTTCTTAACCTGTCTGCTGTTACCCCAGTTAGGGCCTGACTTTATAGAAACAATGTATGTTGTTTTATCTTTGTTGAACTCCAAATCTATACCTTCGGCAGAAGACTTCTTGCCGTTATGTACTTTTTCGCAGATAAATCGAGCGAGACCTTCAAGAAAATCTCCAAATATTGTTTCTTCCTGAGATGACAGGTGTGCGTCAAGAACAGTTTTTACCAAGTCTTGTGCAGTCAGAATATTTTTCGCTTTGAACAGATAAGGATTTTTCCTTTTAAGAATCTTCGAAAGCTTAAGTCCTTCAAGATTTAACAGCCTCTTTGTATGAAAAGTGCTTATGTTTTTCTCGATGTAGTCGCTTACGTCTTTATTTTCGATTTTTCCCATATTGTGCCTGCTTTTCAAAAAGCAACGTATCCTTATAGTTATCTGCGTCTTCTTTGACCATTTGATAATAATCCTTTGAGATATCAATCCCTATAGAATTTCGCTTTAGTCTATTGGCAACTCTTGTAGTTGTTCCTGAGCCCATAAAAGGGTCTAAAACCCAATCGCCCTCTTTTGTAAACAATTTTATGAACCATTCTGGAAGGGCTTCAGGGAAAACTGCGCTGTGATTTCTATTTGAACACTCAGTTGCAATATGCAGAACATTCGTCGGATAAACTTTATCCTTATTCAACCAATTTGCGACCTTTTTTCCAAAGCCACTTCCAACTTTTGAGGTGTCCCTAACCATATCGGTTTCGCTCAAGTTGCTTAATCTCCTTTTTGCCCAGTCACCCATCGGAATCATAACTTCTTCTTGATACATGTTAAATTTCTTGCTTTTGTTGAATTGCAGCAGTCTTTCCCATGAGTCCCTGAATCTATTAGGCCACTTTCCTGGGTAACAATTTTTTTTATGCCACATAAATTCTTCGGTCCATAGCCAACCTTGTTTTCTCATTTCAAGAATTAGTTCAATTACGTAAGTATGCCGTTCGCCATTAACAACTTTCTCTTTGATGTTCAATATAAAGGTACCATCTGGCTTTAAAACCCTTAGAAGCTCCTTGCTTATCGGCAAGAACCACCCGACATAATGATCAGGTTTTATTCCGCCATATGTGCCGTTTCTGCTATCCGCATAAGGTGGAGACGTAACAATCAAGTCTATAGAATTTTCATCAAGGCTTTTTAAAACTTCTTTACAATCGCCTAAAATTATTTTCGTGCTTATTTTTTTCATGACTCGACTTTTCCCTCTACCCCTCGCATAAAAACTTCTTCTCCACCCTCTCGATAATAAATCTTCATATATTAAAGCTTCAGCTTCACTACGACAGCCTTGCAAAACTGTTCGATATCCTTTATGTGTTTTCTCCAGACCTCATGGACGATTTTAAAGTCAATCTTTTCATATTCATGAACAATTCTGTTTCGGAAACCTGCCATTTGAACCATCTTCTTTAACAGGGGTTTTGTAATAACTTTGTGCTCGGCCAGTTTCTCAAAAATCCCTGCCTGAGTTTCAGGCGCCTCCCAGCCTCGATCGCTGATTATATGGGCGCTGATATCCATGCATGCCTGTATTGCCTGAATGAGATTAAAAAGTATAATGCTCTGGAGGTCTCTGTCCTTTTTGAATAACTCAATGCCCGGGTCTTTTTTGAGGCGTATCTGTTTAAGATAACTCTCTATCTTCTCAAGTTTCCTCTGAATTAAGGGTTTATCTACCAATGCTCGCTCTCCTGAATCTGTTGACAACGGCTTTCAGAAAAACATCCTGCGCCGGTTTAAAGTCAAGATACTCAATAATCGCTTTTGTTGTAAACCTTATCCTGAGCGTTTGGTTCCTGTCAAAGAGTATCCTGCCTGTTTTTAGCACCTGATGCTTGAGAAAAGGAGATGCTGTGTTCATTATTACTATATCCACAGGCCTCATAGAAAAGCCTGGCGACGCCTTATAATATTTTTCCTCAAGAGATTTGAATGTTGTCCTCCCAAGCTTTGATTCGTCTATCAATACAGCAATATCAATATCGCTCTCTCTTGTCTTGCCCCCATTTACCAAGCTTCCAAAGACGTATAAAGTAGAAACTTCTTTCTGATTTTTAAAGTAGCGGATAATTCTGTTTATGTCTTTATCGGTTTCCATTGATTACCTTAATATAATTTTATGCATTTATATTTCCTCAAAACAACCCCGCATTTGCACTCAGGGCAGGGGTGTGAGAATGGCGTGGTTCCCTGTGTTTTGTTCCTTCTTCGCTCCAGCCTTTTATCTCGTATTTAAAGTGCGTTTCATCTTTGTGGTTATAGAAGCAGATGATGTCCTTCTGCACGTTGCCGATAAAATATGCTGCGGAGCCTTTGATGTGGATAATGAAATTTCTCTTGTCTATGAATATCTCGATAGGGTGTTCGATGCTGCTTGGCTTGTATTCGTACATGCGGCCTTTGATGAGTCCCTTCCTGTGCCTCTCATCGAATTCCGTGATAAACTCGGCATCAAGAATCTCTTTTACATTGATATCCTTTGCTGCATCAATGTCGTAAAGAGAGGTTATCCTCTTGCCTGATATCAGACGGCAGGCAATGTATGCAACGCTCACGAGTATATGACGGTTCATTGCCAGTTACCCGCACTTCGTAAACCCGCAGTTATGGCAGACTGCACAGCCGCCTTCGTGCTCCACAGCGCCTCCGCATTCAGGGCATGCGCCTATGAGCATTATGTCTGAAACATCATTGTGCCCGTTGCCATTTCCTTTTTTGCAGTCTGTATTATATTTCTCGATTGCCTTGGCAATCGCATCCGAACATGATAGTATGCGTCCACCATCAGCCCATGAAGGCTGATGGCATGATATTCCCTTAAGCTGGTTTACGATTTCCTCGGGCTCTATATTAGAGCGGAATGCAAGGGATACAAGCCTTCCGATTGCCTCTGACTGGCTTGCAGCGCATCCCCCTGCCTTGCCCATGGATGTAAACAGCTCAAAAAGCTGGCCTTTGTCATCTTCATTTACTGTGATATACAGATGTCCGCATCCTGTTTTCATAAGCCGTGTTGAACCTCTAATCATCTCAGGTCTTTTTCTCGGCACAATCTTCTGTCTGTGCTCTGTGTTCTGTGCTCTGTCTTCTGTCTTTGATTTCCCTGTTGAAAGCACCTGCTCTTCTCTTGAGCCGTCCCTGTAAACCGTAACTCCTTTGCATCCGAGTTTGTATGCAAGGAGATATACCTCCTCAACATCTTTTGAGGTTGCATCATGCGGGAAATTCACTGTTTTTGATACAGCATTGTCAATATATTTCTGGAACGCTGCCTGCATTCTTATATGCTCCTCTGGTGTTATGTCATGCGCTGTGACAAACGCAGCCTTCACATCATCAGGGATCTCTTTGAAGTCTTTTATTGTGCCTTTTTCAGCAATCTTTTCCATGAGCTCCCTGTTCCAGAAACCGCGTTCTTTTGCAACCTTTTCAAAATGGGGATTGACCTCAATGAGTTTTGTCCCTTCCATAACTGTCCTAACATAAGAGACTGCAAAGAGCGGCTCTATGCCTGATGAACATCCTGCGATTATTGAGAGTGTGCCTGTTGGCGCTATTGTTGTGACTGTTGCATTCCTGACCTTAAGTCTCCCGTTGTAAATGCTGTCTTCATAATTAGGGAATACTCCGCGCTCTTCAGCCAATGCCGAGGTTGCCTTCTTGCCCTCTGCCTGAATAAAGCCCATAACCTCCTCAGCAAGCTCCACTGCCTTATCAGAGTTATACGGTATCTGCATCTGTATGAGCATGTCTGCCCATCCCATTACACCAAGGCCGATTTTTCTGTTTGCCTTTGTCATCTCATCTATTTTCTTGAGAGGATATTTGTTTACATCTATAACATTATCGAGGAAATGTACTGACTTCCATACGGTGTCCTTTAGCCTATCCCAGTCCACCTCGCTACCCTTTACCATCTTTGCAAGGTTTATTGATCCCAGATTGCATGATTCATAAGGGAGAAGCGGCTGTTCACCGCACGGGTTTGTAGATTCTATCTCACCGAGTTTTGGGGTCGGGTTTGAGGCATTTATCCTGTCTAAAAACACAATGCCAGGTTCTCCATTTTTCCATGCGTGGTTGACTATAAGGTCAAAGACTTCCCTGGCCTTCAGCCTCTGGGTGATTTTTTGGGTTCTCGGATTTATGAGGTCATACTGCCTGTCTTCTTCAAGCGCATTCATGAACTCTTCTGTAATGCCTACTGATATGTTGAAGTTGTTTAGTTTTGTGTTTTCGTCCTTGCATGTGATGAAATTCAGTATGTCAGGGTGGTCAATCCTCAGAAGTCCCATGTTAGCGCCCCTTCTTGTTCCTCCCTGCTTTACTGCCTCTGTTGCTGTATCAAAGACTGTCATGAAGGATATAGGACCTGATGATATGCCTTTTGTAGAGCCTACAACATCACCGTTCGGTCTCAGCCTCGAAAAACTGAACCCCGTGCCTCCGCCTGATTTATGTATGATTGCAGCGTTCTTTACAGCATCAAATATGGATTCCATCGAATCATCAACAGGGATAACAAAACATGCAGAGAGCTGCCCGAGCCTTCTTCCAGCATTCATCAATGTCGGGCTGTTAGGGAGAAAATCCAGAGATGTCATCACCTCATAAAAATATCCACTTAATTCCTCTACCTCTGCCTCTGATTTTCCGTAGTGAAGGTCTGCAGATGCTATGTTTTTTGCAACCCTTTTAAAGAGCTCATGCGGCGTCTCAACGATCTTCCCTTCTTCATTTTTTTTCAGATATCTTTTTTCGAGTACCTTTAATGCATTAGGGGTAAAGCTGAGACCATTCATTACCTTCATAAATCCTCCTTTAGAAATTAAAATTATATTAAACTTGATTAATAGCACATATATTTATTGCACTATCTCTAAAACCCTGTGTTGCCATCAAGAAAAACGCCGCTCTGATTAACAGAGCCCTCAAGCAGACGTATTCTCTGCCTTAGCTCTTCAATGACATTTTCTTTTTCAATTGGGCACATCTTCGTGCAGATATTAGGGCATTTTAAGCAGGCAAACCAATCCTCAAAACCTTTACAAACTTCCATGAATTAATGCCTCCCCATATTTCAATAATTTGTGTTATTGAATAAAATTTCAATAATTAAACCACAATATATTGTGTATGTCAAGGGAAAAGTGAGTTTTTTATAACTGCTTGATTTACAAAGATTTTATCTGTGAAATGGGTGTTAGGAGTTTGTTAATGAAAAACTAAAGGATGTCCGGAGACATTAATCACTAAAATAGGTTAAAATTAAAAATGTCTGTCTCATCTGCTTTTGACAAAGTACGGACCTTATTGTTGCTGGCGTTGATGGTCTTTATCTGGCTTGTGCTGGGTATGGTTTACCTGGACAGGTTCATCGTGCCCTTTGACCGCCTCAGGTTGTGGCTGATGCCTTGGAAAGGACTTTTCAGTATCCCCATCGGAACCAGCCTTGATGAGAGGGTCTTTATCATGCAGGGGCTGCTTGATGCATCCAACAGGGTAGCGCATATTGCTTTTTTAATAATGATCGCCTCTTTTGCCATCTTCAGCGTTTACCTGACCCTTGTTTATCAGCAGAAACAGAGAAGGGTTCGTGAGAACAGGTTGCTTCTGTTAAAGAATCAGGAGATTGCCAGACGCAACGAATTCATCCGCTACATCTCAGCCACTATCGGACATGAATTCAAAAATAACCTTGGAAGGATAAAGCGGAGGATCGATCTGCTTCCTGATATTCCGCAAGATGCGAGAGCACGCATTGACAGTAATATGGATAAGTTGTTTGCAGATATCGACATCTTTAAAAAAATCTCGGACGAACGGGAAGCCGGCCTGATAGATTTCGGGAAGGTTAACCTGACAGAAATGCTCCTTGGCATAGCCAGGCAATACAGTGATTTAGCCGATATCACTTTTCAGAGCGATATCCACACTCCAACGATATTTGCCTCACAAACCCTTTTAAAAACAGTCTTTGAAAACGTGATAGATAATGCAATCAAGTATAAGAAACCTGAACAATCACGTGCGCTCATCTCGATATCATGCGCTATGGACATTGACAGCAGGCGGCGCTATGTTTCACTTTCTTTCCGGGATAAAGGGATCGGGATGGATGAACATCAGGCTGATCAGTGTTTTTACAAGGGGAAAAGTACTCAGGAGGGGTGGGGGCAAGGATTGTATTTTGCTAAATATGTAATCGGGCTTCATGCCGGGAAAATCAGGGTGGGTAAAGAATATACTGCCTCAGGGGTAGGTACCGAGATAATCATCAGCCTCCCATTTGTTGAAGAGGCGCTGAATGTTTAGAGTTCTTATTGCTGACGATGATTATGAAGACAGGGAACTGCTTAAACTGGAAATCCAGCAGGCACTCAGTTCCGAGGAAGCTGATTTAAGATTTTATGAGGCTGCCAGCGTAAAGCAGGCAAAAGAGCTTTTAAAAACTCAGCCCTTTGACCTTATGACACTGGATATTGAATTTGACCGCATGAATGAAGGCATCGAGGCTCTGCCCGAAATCTTTGAAAGCTATCCTACCCTCAACATAATCATCATAAGCGGCAGACTCAATAAGAGTGAAATTTCTGAAGAACTGTTCCGATTTACAAAAGATAATGTTTTGAAGGGAAAGCGATGGGCAAGACATTTTGATGTCCTTGACAAAAAAGACAACAAGTCAGAAGCCCTGCAGCGTGCTTATTCTTTTGTTTTCAAACAGAAAGAGGCTTCCGACAAGGTGAGGGACCTCTTCCTCCTTGCTGAGTCATACCTTGAGAAAGACGAGGTGGACAAATGTCTGGAGGTCTATCAAAGAATCCAGAGTCTCGTTCCAGGAGAGTTTGAGTCCAATGAGAATATAAATATCTTTAAAGGCGGTGTCTCTGCTGAACAGGCAATAGAGTACTATAGAAAGGGAGAGAAGGTTGTTGCATCATTGCTCCTGGGACATTATCTTGAAACAAGACTCAAGGTATTTACCCGCAGAATGTTAGGCCGCTCTTTTCCAGGACTTTATGACTGTCTGAAGGAACTGGAGCGTACCCGCCGTGTCAGTCAATTTAAGAAGAGTCTGTTCCATCAGGTGTTGAGGATTAGAAACAAGGCTATCCATCATCCAACAGCCGTGTCCGAACAGGATTTTGACGCAGCAGTAAAGAACCTGAAATTACTGGAGGCCGATTTTTAATGAAGATGGACTCTATCAGAAAATTCATTTCCCCGCCCGGCCCGATACTGAGCCTGGCGCTCATTGGCCTGTTGCTCCTGAGCGCGGTGCTGTATTATCGGGCTATCAATATACAGAGGTTTATGGAACCTGCACTTGCTATTTCCCAGCCCAGAATCGAGTTTGCAGAAAATATCAGACGCCTTATATTAAAAGAATTCGGGACAAAGAAGATCGAGGGCATCAAATTTACAATCGGCTCTATTCTTGTCGAAGAGTCTCTATTGTCCGGCAGTGGTAATGACATTGAGAAATCAGTAATCCTGAATAAGTTGAGCCGCGTTTTTCTGTCAGCCCTGGAAGACCCGAATATCAGGGCGCACATTGATCTCATACTCGTTAGTAAAAGGCTCCCTCTCGGTTCTGATACAAAATTAAATGAAAAAATGAGAGCACAGATACAGCAGGGATCAGAGTTAATACTGAGATCTATGTATAAGGCAGAGCCACAGCTCGAAATGGACTACGGAACATATTTTGCAGCCACTGCCATGCCGGTAAATGCTTTAGAGAAAGAGACCAACTGGGTAGAGTTCCGGATCATCCCCAGCGAGTTGGTCCATGTAGAACTGCTCCAGAGGCTGCATAAATACGTGCGTTGATGCCAGGTGTCGGTGACAGTAAACAGTGTCAGTACAAAAGGCACCGACACTTACACTAAACACTAACACTGTTACTTAATCACTTCAGCAGTAAAGACATAAAGCCTTGCGCTCTTCCATGCATCTTTTGGAAGCCCTGCCTTCAATGATAAATTCTCAAGAAATGTATTTTTGTCCCATTTAAATTCTGCTGCGACCTGAGGAAGGAGCAAGCCGCTATTCTGTCCTTTTACAAGAAAAAGTCCGTGCTTTCCTATCTCTATATTTCTTATATCCTTTAATGGTTCAAATGGCGAAAGTATAGATATCTCAATTTCCATATCTTTCACCTCTTCCTTGGACACCGGAGAGAACCTGTAATCCTTTGAAGACGCAGCAATAGCATTTCTGATAACAGATTTGTAAAGCGGCATAACAGGCTGGATGTTCCCAATGCAGCCCCTTAAATTACCGTGCCTATTTAATGTTACAAAGGTTGCGCTATTCGCTTTAAGTCTTGAATCTTTTACATCAATCTCTAAAACCTTGCCGTGCATTACATAATTGATAATTGTGCTTTTTGCTAAAGAAAGGAGTTCATCTTTTTCTGCTTTTGTGAGCGCAGTTTTGAAAAGACCTATCGCTGCGTATCCCACAACACGGCCCTTATCATTTGTGACATCCCCTGAATTTGCATATTTATAAATCAGGCCATTGGTGGCTCCGACCCCTCTTGCAACAGTCATGGTAAATATCACAGGGTATCCCCCGCACATTTCGCCTTCTCCTGTCATTAACTGCCCCTCGACATCTTCGAGGGACATCCTCTCCACCGCATCTATAATCTTTCTGTCCATCTTAATTGCAGTCTCATAATCGTGATAATGTGAAAGGTCTGTGCTTGCAATGATTATTGTCTTATCATCTTCTTTGAGTATCTCTATCAGTTTCCCTGTAAGGAATTCAAAAGACTCTCTCGT